>JAIEQO010000534.1 GCA_019747655.1 Gemmataceae bacterium
CCGGGGGGGGCCCCTCGGCGGGGTCTCATCACCCCCCCGGGCCCCCCCCCCCCCCCGACGCTCACCGGGGTGTATGCGATGCCGATCTACGTCTACGAGGTCGTCCTCCCCGACGGGTCGGGCGGGGAGCAGTTCGAGTGGCTCCAGGGGATGGCCGAGGCCCCGCTGGCGGCCCACCCCGAAGACGGCCGGCCGGTCCGCCGGGTGTTCGGCACCCCGAACGCCCCCCGGGCCTGGACCGACAGCCAGGCCAAGAGCAAGGTGTCCGACTCGAACCTGGCGGCCAAGGGGTTCACCAAGTACGTCAAGACCGGCGACGGCTCCTACGAGAAGACGGCCGGCTCCGGCCCGAAGCAGATCAAGCGGAAGTGACCGATCCGACCTACGGCTGTCGCCCCCGGACCCGACGCTCCCGCGTCGGGCAACGGACGCCGGCCCCTCCGGGGCGAAAACACCGACCCGCCCCGGAGGGGCCGGCGTCCGTTGCCCAGGGCGGAAGCCCTGGGTACGAATGAAGAGGGGCTCACCCCTCGCCACACCCGAGGTCCGCATCATGGCCGCCGCGACCGCCGACTTGCCCGTCAAGAACCGCCACCTCTTCATCAACGGCGAGTGGGTCAAGTCCTCCTCCGGCAAGACGATCGCGGTCGAGAACCCGGCCACCGAGGAGACCATCGCCGAGGTCAGCAGCGGGACCCGCGAGGACTGCCGCCGGGCCGTCGACGCCGCCGCCGAGGCGATGAAGACGTGGATGAAGTCGACCCCCTACGACCGGGCCCGGGTGCTCAAGAAGACGGCCGACCTGATGCGGGAGCGGGCCGACGGCCTCGCCCGGACGATGACCCTGGAGCAGGGCAAGCCGCTCCCCGAGGCGAAGGGCGAGGTGCTCCACTCGGCCGACACGTTCGAGTGGTTCGCCGAGGAGGGGAAGCGGGCCTACGGGCAGGTCATCCCGCCGTCCAACGCCAGCAAGCGGCACTTCGTCATCAAGCACCCGGTCGGGGTCGTCGGGGCCATCGGCCCGTGGAACTTCCCGATCACCCTCCAGGCCCGCAAGATCGCGCCGGCCCTGGCCGCCGGCTGCACCATCGTCTGCAAGCCGGCCAGCCAGACGCCGCTGTCGCTCATCGGCGTGTTCGAGTGCCTGGTCGACGCCGGGATGCCGAAGGGCGTCGCCAACCTGGTCATCGGCCCGGCCGGCGAGATCGCCGACGAGTTCATGGCCCACCCGGCGGTCCGCAAGATCAGCTTCACCGGCTCGACCGACGTGGGCAAGAAGCTGATGAAGCAGGCGGCCGACCAGGTCAAGCGGCTCTCCCTGGAGCTGGGCGGGCACGCCCCGTTCATCGTGTTCGAGGACGCCGACCCGGAGGTCGTGGCCAAGGCCGCCGTGATCGGCAAGTTCCGCAACAACGGCCAGGTCTGCATCAGCCCCAGCCGGTTCTTCGTGCATGAAAAGGTGGTGAAGAATTTCACCGAGGCGGCGGTCGAGGAGGCCAAGAAACTGAAACTCGGTAACGGGCTGGACGAGGGCGTCGCGGTCGGCCCGATGTTCGAGCGGAAGGCGATGGACAACACCCACGCCCTGATCGAAGACGCGAAGGGGAAGGGGGCCCAGGTCCTCACCGGCGGCAAGAAGTCCGACCGGTTCGACCGCGGCTACTTCTTCGAGCCGACCGTCCTCCGCGGGCTCTCGCCCGACGCCAAGATGCTGACCGAGGAGCCGTTCGCCCCGGTCATGCCGGTGCTCGACTTCGGCAAGGTCGACGACGTGATCGCGGCCGCGAACAACACCCGGTACGGGCTGGCCGCCTACGTCTTCACCAACGACATCTCGATCGCTCTGCGGATGGCCGAGGGGCTGGAGGCCGGCATCATCGGGGTGAACGACCCGGTGCCGGCCACCCCGCAATGCCCGTTCGGGGGTATGAAAGAGTCCGGCCTCGGCCGCGAGCTAGCCCACGAGGGGTTAGAGGCTTACCTGGAAACGAAATACGTCTCGATCGGCCTACGGGGCTGATCGGGAATCGCCCTGACGGTTTTACTTCTTTTCGAGTTGTTCTGGTTTTGGCGTGGGGTGTACACATCCCCAAGAACCAGAACGCCCGACCCCGGGCCGGTCGCCGGCGGCCGGGAAAAAGTGCTTGCGGTCCGGCCCGGCGGGCGATACCGTGATGCCGGACCGTCCGCCGCGGAGCCGCCCATGACCCGGACGACCCGTGAGCTGTCGCTGGTGCTGATCGGGGCCGGGGTGCTGGCCGCCGGGTACGCCGTCTGGGCCGGCCGCGACTTCGCCAAGCGGGACGAGGAAGAAGCCCAGAAGCGGGCCGGCTGCACGACCACCCGGTACCACACGTTCATCTGGATCCACGCCGGCCGGACCTACGCCGGCGGGCCGTCCCCGGCGGCCGCGGCCCACACCACCCGCGGCGGGTTCGGGGCCACCGCCGCCCGGGTCAGCGGCGGCGGGTTCGGCGGCTGACCGCAGGCACCACCCGGCCGGAGGCCCACCCGTGCGGCGGCTGACCATCGACCCCCGCCCCGGCTGGCGGCAGAAGGTCGAGCGGTACGGGTTCCTCTTCCACACCCTCCGCGGCGAGCCGTACTGGGACGAGTCGGCCTGCTACCAGTTCTCGGCGTTCGAGGTCGACACCCTCGAACTCGCCACCCAGACCCTCCACGGGATGTGCCTGGACCTCGTCCGCGAGGTCATCGCCGAGCGGCGGCTCGGGCTCTTCATGATCCCGGACGAGTACGAGGAGATGGTAATCCGGAGCTGGGAGGCCGATGAGCCGTCGGTCTACGGCCGGTTCGACCTCGCCTACGATGGGGTCGGGCCGCCCAAGCTCCTGGAGTACAACGCCGACACCCCGACCGCCCTTCTGGAGGCCGCCGTCGCCCAGTGGGACTGGCTGAAGGAAGTCGACGAGCGAGGCGACCAGTTCAACAGCATCCACGAGAAGCTGATCGACGCCTGGCGGGCGGTCCACGACCGCGACCCCGGGCCGGTCCACTTCGCCGCCATCACCGACGCCGACAACCCCGAGGACCTCGTCACCGCCGAGTACATGCGGGACGTGGCCACCCAGGCCGGGTTCCGCACGGCGTTCCTGGACATCCGCGAGGTCGGCTGGGACCGGAATCGCCGGGTGTTCGTCGACCCGGCCGGGGTGCCGATCCACCGGCTCTTCAAGCTCTACCCGTGGGAGTGGCTGGTCCGCGAGGACTTCGGCCCCCACGTCCCCCGGTCCGCGACCCGGTGGGTCGAGCCGGCCTGGAAGATGATCCTCAGCAGCAAGTCGATTCTCCCCTTGCTGTACGAGCGGCACCCGGACAGCCCGTTCCTCCTGCCGGCGTGGTTCGACCGCCCGGCTTCGGGCAGCTACGTCAAGAAGCCGGTCCACGCCCGGGAGGGGGCGAACATCCAGGTTGTGATCGACGGGCGGACCGTGACCGAGACCGACGGCCCCTACGGCGACGGCCCGGCCGTGTACCAGGCCCTGGCCCCGGTTCGCCCGCACGACGGCCGCTACCCGGTCATCGGCAGTTGGGTGGTCAACGGCCTCTCGTGCGGCATCGGCATCCGGGAGGACGACGGCATCGTCACCCGGAACACCAGCCGGTTCGTCCCCCACCAGATGAGCGACTGACCCGCGGGCCGCCCATGACCACCGAGATGTACCTCCTCGAAGAGCTGGACGACGACACCCGGGGCTACCTCCTGGCCGTCCGGGACAACCGGGGTAAGGGGATGCCCGGGGTGTACGTCCCGAACGACCGGCCGACGCCGATGTGGCTCCTGGCGGTCGGCGGCGGGATCGCCTTCGTCACCCTCCTGTTCACCCTGACGACCTGGCTCGGGGTCATCCACGACGACCCGCTCCGGGTCGCCCTCCTCCAGACGGCCGGGCTGGTGGCCGGCGGGTGGGTGGCGTCGCTGCCGCTCCGCGACCGGCTCCGGGCCAACCGCGACGACGAGGCCGGCCGGTGGCTCTACGCCGACCCGCTGAACGTGTACGAGGCGGCCGGCGAGCGGGTGATCGTCTCGCCGACGGACGCCGTCCGCCGGGCCGACTTCGAGCACCACGACGACGCCCAGGGCAACTACCAGCGGACCACCATCGCCCTCCGGGGCCGCAAGAAGGACGAGCCTCTGGAACTGGTGGCGTACAACGCCAGCCGGGCCGAGCGGCTGGTCGACTACCTGGAGTACCTGTCCTGGGCCCGCGGGCCGGAGGGCGGCGGCCGGGCCGATCTCCCTCCGGAGGACCTCGCCGCACTGGCCGCCTACGCCGTCAAGCACGGCGAGGAGCCGCTCGACGACGCCGGCAACCCCGACCCCGCCCGCGGCCTCCGGGCCACCCGCTGGGGCCACCCGATCCCGCTCGAACCCCAGAGCGTCCGTAAGGCCCGCCCGAACTTCATTCCGTACGTCGTCCTGCTCGGCGCGGCGGTCGTCTGCTTCTTCGTGATGTGGGGGCTGAACACCCCGCTCCGGGACGGTGCCATCTACGACGCCGTCACCACCGAGCCGACCGAGCCCCGCTACCTGCGGGCGTACCTGGCCGACCCGCGGAACACCGCCCACCGTGACGACGTGTCCCGCCGGCTGGCGGCGTTCTACGAGCCGGCCATCCTCGCCCTCTTGGCCAACGGGCCGGGGCCGCTGCGGGTCGGACTGGCCGAGGTGCTGGCCGGGGCCCGCACGGCGCCCCAGCCGATCGTCTCCATCCGGGTGACGGAGGAGACCGCCCCGGCCGGGTCGGAGGCCGGCTCGGCGGCCCGGACGACGACCGCCCGTGTCAAACTGTCCACCGAGATCACCAAGTACCTGAACCAGCGGGCCAAGCCGATCGTCGTCCCGCCGGGGATGGCGATCGACCCGCCGCCGGCCCCGGTCGGGGAGCAGTTGCTGGCGTTCATCGAGGCCCCGGGCGACGCCCCGGGGGCACACATCGACATCCGCTACCGGTTCGAGCCGACCCCGGACGGGCAGTTCCGGGTGGTCGGGCGGGTCGAGCTGCGGGCGGCCGTCGGCGACAAGCCGGCCGGGGTCGAAGAGGTGAGCACGCCCGGCGGGCTGCCGGCCGCCAACGCGAACCAGGCCGTCGAGGAGTTCGTCAACCTCGTCGTGGCCAAGATGACGCAGAACTGAGGGTGGGAATACATGGCCCGCAGATGACGCAGACTTCGCCGCAGATGAAGCCGGATCAGAAAAATCTTGATTGATTCAAACCATTTGTTCTGATCGATCTGCGTCTTCGCTGCGTCCTCAAATCTGCGTCATCTGCGGCCCCGTCTTTTCCCCTATCAACCCGCTGCCCCGACCAGCACGTCGTACCCGGCGTGGGCCCCGACCGCGATCCCGAACCCGCGGGCGACGTAGACGGCCGTGAAGTACAGCCCGGCCGCGGTCCGGAAGGCGAACACCCCCGGGCTCAGCGGCTCCCCGCCCGGGACGAGGTGGTGGGCGGCGGCGAACGCCGCCGCACCGGCCACGGCCGCCATCGGCACCCCGAGCACCGCCGGGACGTGGGCCAGCCGGAGCACCAGGCAGAGCCCGCCGAACAGGCACAGCCGGAACAACACCTCCTCGTAGATGCCGGCCCCGACGAAGGTGAGCACCCGGGCGGCTTGGGCCGTCCCGACCGTCACGTCCAGCCGTACCCCGGCCCGCTCGACGAGGCCCCCGAAGTTCTGCCCGAACTGCCACAGGACGAGGGCGAACAGCCCGCCCTCGAACACCTGCCCGAACCAGACCGGGACGGGCTCGGCCGGGCGGTCGGCCCACCGCCACCACGCACGGGCGAGGAGCAAGAGGGTAACGGCGGCCGGGGCGATGAGGTGGTGGACGAGCCCGACGAGCCCGAGCTGGGCGCGGACCCAGCCGTCGGCCCCGTTCCGGAGCCGGCCGCCGGTGTCCCCGCCGAGCCAGACCACCCCGGCCTCGTAGGCGGCCAGCAGGGGGACGACGAACAGGAACGCCGCCCACGGGTGGCGGGTGGCGGCGAGGTACGTCGACATCGCCGAAGTATGCGGCCAGCCAGGTAGCCGGGCTCAGCGAAACTGCCGGTGGTCCGAAGCGAAGCCGGGAGTTCTGCCTCCCGGCCGCCAGAATCGATAAGGCCGGCGGGCCGGTCGGACGGCGGGTTACGGGGCGGGGGCAGTGCGGACGTTCCATCCCGGCCGAGGAGTACGTCCACGATCGACCGCCGGCGGGGGGCCAGCCTGACCGCGTGGTCCGGGATTGAGTTCCACATGTCGGTCGACTGCCCATCCGGCAGTCCGACGCCCGCGATGTGTTCGTCCCGGATCACGAACCTGCTTTTGCCGGCAAAGAGGAATGTGGCGTCCCCGAAGTCGGCGATGCGGAGCGTGACCCGGCCCGTCTCGTCGGTCGTCCCGCCGACCTCTTTCGGCGTGTGCAGGGCAAGCATGTTGAAGTAGCACACCCGGACCGGCACGCCGGCGGCCGGTCCGCCCGTGTCGGTGCGGGTCACGACGACATCGACAGGTCGGGTGGTGTGGGGCAGGAGACAGCCGGCGTTGCCGGCGACGGCGGCCGCCAGCGCGGCGAGCATGACGGGCCGAGCCATCCGTTGCCCTCCGGACCATCCGGCGATTCCAACCCGGGTACGGTCCGAAGACATACCGACGGGGAGACCACGCCGCAATGTGAATGCGGCCGTCGCACGGTCGGCCGTCACCCGCTGGACGAGCCGGTCGGCGGCTGGGCCGGCAAAACGTACCGCTCGGCCGGCGACGGTAGCCGCACGAGTCGAGCAGGAAGTCTGCTACACTGAAGGCACCTGGCCGTCACCCATGGGGGGAGGGTATGAATGAGGCACTGACGATCCCACCCGGCCCGGTTGTTCCCCCAGAAGTCCGAGAGTTCGCCGCCCGGAAGGGCGTCGACCGCTACCTCGGCCCGATCATCCGGCTGGCCCAACAGGCATTCCCGTCATCGGGTCTCGCGGTGTCGCTCGGGCAGGATGCCGAGGACGAAACGCACCAGTACGTCGCGCTCGACATCGAGGCCGGCGGGCGGACGGCCAAGGAACTGCTCGCCGGCCAGCGCGTCTGGTCCGGGGGGATCGGCCTCGTGTGTCCGTCCCGCCAGGCCGTCTACTTCGTGCTGGGCTGGCGATGAACTGGCGCGACTTCCTGTCGCTGGCGGCCCGGTTGGCCGCGGAGCCCGCGGAGGCGGACTGGCGAACGGCCGTCAGTCGGGCGTATTACGCCGCCTTCCACGTCGCCCGGCGGCTGCTCGCCGACCTGAACTTCACCATCCCCCGGGCCGACCGGGCACATCAGTACCTCGTGTTCCGCCTGAACAACTGCGGCGAGTCGGCCGTGGAACAAGCCGGGCGCGACCTGGACACCCTCCGGCGGCTCCGGAACCGTGCGGACTACGACGATGTCCCGGCCGTGACGCGGCCCCAGGCCGCCGCGGCCGTTCGGCTGGCCGAGGGCATCATCCAGGTACTCGACGCGGCCGGGCTGGACCCGACCCGCACCCGGGCGAGGGGCGCGATGATCGTCTACGAGCGGGACGTACTCCGAGACGTGACCTGGCATCCCTGAGCGAGACGGTGCGTCTCGCGTCCCTGCGGGACGCTCGACACACCCTACGAGCAGAGGTCCGGATACCGGCTCCCCAGCACCGCCCGGCGGCGGTCGGCCGGGAGCGACCGGTGGATGCTCCCCCGGCCGGCGGCCGACAGGTCGAGGTGGTCCGGCCGCGGCAGGAGCGTCCCGTCGGCCTCGGCCAAGACGGCGACGACGGGTCGGCCCGGGGCCCGCGGGTCGAGCCGGTTCGGGCTGTTAGCCGCCACCACCCCCACCCGCCCATCCGTCAGCTCGACCACCGACCCGACCGGGTAGAACGACAGGTGGGCCAGGTACTCGGCGAAGTCCCGGTCCAGCAGCCCCTGGTCGGCCGACAAGAGCACGTCGGTCAGGGCCGCCCGGGTGTCCTGGGCCGGTCGGTGCGGCCGCGGCGAGCACAGGGCCGCGTACACATCCGCGACGGCCAACAGCCGGCCGAGCGGCGGGATGTGGGACCCCTTCAGCCCGGCCCCGTACCCGGTCCCGTCGGCCCGCTCGTGGTGCGATGCCACGGCCGCCGCCACCAGCCCGCCGTCCGGGATGTACTTCAGGACGAGGTCGGCCCCGTACCGCGGGTGCTGCTCGACCACCCGCCGCTGGTCCGGGGCGAGCGGCCCCGGCTGGGCCAACACCTCGGCCGGCACCCGCATCATCCCGCAATCCATCAACAGGGCCGCCACCACCGGCACCAGCGGCCGGCCGGCCCACTCGTAGTCGTAGGGGACGACCCGGGCGACGACCTGGGCGACCGTCAGGCCGTGGGCCGCCAGGAACCGGGCCGGGGCCGGGAACTCCGGCCCGCCGGGCGAGCGGACCGACAACGGGTCGGCATACAGGAACCGGAGCGGCTTCGTCTGCCGGGCGTCGTCGAGCAGTTCGTCGGCGAGGGCGGCGACGGCCGCCATGTCGGCCGGCCGGAGGACGCTCATCGCCCCGAGGACGGCCGCGAGCCTGTCGACCCGGGCGGCGTCGGCCCGCCGGGCGGTGGCCGCCCGCTCCTGGACTTCGAGCCGCTCGCGGACGATCTCCAGGACACCGGCGAGGCCGTCGCACAGCTTGAGTTGCATCGTCGGCGACGGCGGTAGCAACTGCACCATCCGGACGGCCGAGTTCATCACCGCCACCGTCTCCCGGTGGTAGGCGACGAGCACGTCGTCGGCGGCCGGGTTGGCGGCGACGAGCGGGTCGGCGGCGAACCGCCGCTGCCGGTCGAGGAGCTGCCGGGCAGTTTGGACGAGCTGCTGGGCCCGGTCGGTCAGCGGCGGGGTCGGCCCCTCGGCGACCGGCGCGGCCCCGGTGATCTGCCGGAGCGACTGCCGCAGGGCCTCGGGCTGTTCGACCGGGGCGTGCCCCGGGCCGACCTCCGGGGCCGCGTCGAGCCGCCGGCGGAAGGCGGTGATCCGGTCGAGTAGGCCCCGCGCGTCGCTCATCGCCGCCCCCCGTCGAGACGATGCCACGTCAGCGGGTATCGGCCGGCGGGCGGGGATGACTTGAAGGGTTGTAGCGGTCCGGCCGGTTGTGGCGGGGAAAACTGGCCTAACCCGGCTTGACAAGGCGAGGATTATATGTGATATTTTGTGCAGATTTTCTACCGGGTTGGTTCACCCGCGGGAGGTCGGTTCCGTGACCGTACCCGGTCACGGAGGGGTTGGGACGCAAGACATCACCCGCCATCAGGTTGGATCGCTTTTTCAGGATGACCGTTGCCGGGTCGGGGTTTGTAGTTCGGCGTGCGATCGCACGCAACACCTGGCCGGTGCTTATCTTCTACGAAATGATCCCGGTCCTGTTAAAAGTAAGGGGGGAGGGGGGGGCAGTCCGGTTAGGTACTCCGATGAGCCGGCGGTGCCGAAAAACCCATGTGAAACATGACTTGCGACAGATAAGTGCATGACAGACGGACCGCCGGTATGACGGCTACTTGGCCACCTCGGTGGCCCGGGTCTCGCGGATGACCGTGACCTTGATCTCGCCGGGGTAGTCGAGTTGCTGCTCGATCGCCCGGGCGATCTCCCGGCAGGTGCCGACGGCCTCGGCGTCGTTGACCTTGTGGGCGTTGACGATCACCCGCAGCTCCCGCCCGGCCTGGATGGCGTAGGCGTGCTCGACGGCCGGGAACCCGCAGGCGACCGCCTCCAGCTCTTCGAGCCGCTTGACGTACCGCTCCAGGGTCTCCCGCCGGGCCCCCGGGCGGCTGGCGCTGATGGCGTCGGCGGCGGCCACCAGGACGGTGTAGATGTGGTCGGCGGTCACGTCGTCGTGGTGGCCGGCGATGGCGTGGAGCACGTCCGGGCTGGTCTCGCCGTACCGGCGGGCGAGTTCGGCCCCGACCTTCGGGTGCCCGCCCTCCATCTCGTGGTCGGCCGCCTTGCCGACATCGTGGAGCAGCCCGCACCGCCGGGCCAGCCGGGGGTCGAGCCCGAGTTCGGCGGCCATCAGCCCGCACAGGTGGGCGACTTCGAGCGAGTGCTGGAGGACGTTCTGGCTGTAGCTGGTGCGGAACCGGAGCCGGCCGAGGAGCTGGACGATCTTCTCGTGCGGCACCGCGACATCGGCCTCCTGCACCGCCTGCTTGCCGAGTTCGAGGATGTGGGCGTCCATCTCCTGCTGGGTCTCGGCCACCACCTCCTCGATCCGGGTGGGATGAATCCGGCCGTCCTGGATGAGCTTGGCCAGCGACAGCCGGGCGGTCTCCCGGCGGACGTTGTCGAAGGCCGAGACCACCACGACGCCGGGGGTGTCGTCGACGATCACGTCCACCCCGGTGGCCTTCTCGAAGGTGCGGATGTTCCGCCCCTCGCGGCCGATGATCCGGCCCTTCATGTCGTCCGACGGGATGTCGACGGTGCTGACGGTGGCCGAGGCGGTGTGGGACGCGGCGTACCGCTGGACGGCGGTGGCCAGGACCTCCCGGGCCCGGCCCTCGGCCTCCTGCCGGACCCGCTCGTCGTGCCGGCGGATGCGGCCGGCCACCTCCTCGGCCAGCTCCCGCTCCAGCCGGTCGATGAGTAGCCGCTCGGCCGCCTCCCGGGTCAGGCCGGTCACCTCCTGGAGCTTCTGGGTCTGCTCGGCGATCAGCCCGTCCAGCCGGAGGGACTTCTTCTCCAGGTTCTCCTTCCGCTCGGCCAGCTTCTTCTGGAGCGATTCGAGCTGCTTCTCCTTCCGGGCCAGGTCGCGGGCCTTCTGGTCGGCGGCGTCCTCCCGCTTTTCGGCCCGCCGCTCGACCTCCCGGGCCTCGGTCCGGGCCGCCTCCAGTTCGCGGTTCACCTCCTCCCGCCGCCGGAGGGCCTCGTCCCGGACCTGGTGCTCGGCCTCCCGGGTGATGGCCTCGGCCTCCCGGCGGGCCCTCTCGACCACGTCATCGGCTTTGGCCTGGGCCTGGCGGAGTTCCTCCTGGAACCGGGCGGTGTCGAGGACCGACGGCGGCGGGGTGCGGCCGCGGAGCCGGAGCACCGCGTAGGCGCAGACGGCCCCGAGGACCGCGGCCGCGAGGGCCAGGCCGGCGGAAAGGTACGGGTCCATGTCGGGGGCACTCCTTCCGGAGGCCCGTCGGCCGGGGGCGAGGCCCCGGCGTCCGCGTCGGCGGCGCCCCGGCGGGCGGGGGCCGCGGTATCCGTGTCCGACCCCGCCGGGCGGGGTCCGTGGTGCGACGGGTGGTCCGGTCAGTCGGTCACGGGCAATACCGCCGTCCTGGCGGCCGGCCCCGCCGGTCGGCGGGGCCGGGATGAACCGCCCGGCGTCCTCGGTCGGGCGGGTGGTAGGGGCATTATGTCGATGGCCGAACCAGTCCGCAACTGTGGGGCGGGCGGAACCGCGGACGCGCCGGCCGGATGGAGATGGGTTGTGGGGGGTCGGAAGTGGAGGCCGTCAACCCTTGATGACCCCGATCGGCCGCATCCGGGCCACCTTCCGGGACAGGTTGGCCTCGTGGACCACGTCGACGACGTGGTCCACGTTCTTGTACGCGGCCGGCTGCTCCTCCGCGAGTCCCGACCGGCTCGACGCCATCGCGATCACCCCCCGGGCCTCCAGCTCCTTCTCGATCTTCCGCCCGGTCGCCTGCAGCTTGGCAGCCGTCCGGCTCATCGCCCGGCCCGCCCCGTGGCAGGTGCTCCCGAACGTCCGCTCCATGCTCCCGGCCGCCCCGACCAGCACCCAACTGGCCCGGCCCATGTCGCCGGGGATGATGACCGGCTGGCCGACCTTCTGGAACTGCTTCGGGACCTCCGGGTGCCCGGCCGGGAATGCCCGGGTCGCCCCCTTGCGGTGGACCCAGACCTTCTTCGTCTTGCCGCCGACGGTGTGCTCTTCGAGCTTGGCGATGTTGTGGGCCACGTCGTACAGCAGCTCCATCCCGAGGTCCTGCCACGACCGGCCGAACTCGGCGGCGAACACCTCCCGCGTTTGCTGCATCAGCAACTGCCGGTTGCAGAACCCGTAGTTGGCCGCGGCCCGCATGGCGGCGATGTACTTCTTCCCCTCCGGCGACTCGGCCGGGGCACAGGCCAACTGCCGGTCCGGCAGGGTAATGCCGTACTTGGCCGGGGCGTTGCGGAACTGGGCCAGGGCGTCGTCGCACACCTGGTAGCCGAGCCCCCGGCTGCCCGAGTGGATCATCACGCAGACCTGGTTCAACTCCAGCCCGAACGCCTCGGCCACCTCCCCGTCGAAGACGCTATCGACCACCTGGACTTCGAGGAAGTGGTTGCCGCTGCCCAGCGTGCCGCACTGCTCGGCCCCCCGCTTGACGGCGTGGTCGGATACCTCGTCCGGGTCGGCGTGGTCGATCCGTCCGTGGGCCTCGGTGTGGTCCAGGTCGCGGGCCACCCCCAGCCCCCGGTCGATCACGAACCGCGGCCCCGCGGCCATTAGCTTCCGCGTCTCCGTCGGGTCGAACTTGTACTTGCCGCCCTTACCGGCCCCGGCCGGGATGGTGTAGAAGAGGCCCTTCACCAACTCCCGGATGCGGTGTTTCACGTCGTCCAGGAAGAGGTTCGTCTTGACCAGCCGGACGCCGCAGTTGATGTCGTATCCGACCCCGCCCGGCGAGATCACCCCCCCTTCGGCCGGGTCGGTGGCGGCCACCCCGCCGATGGTGAACCCGTACCCCCAGTGGATGTCCGGCATGGCCAGGCTGGCCCCCTGGATGCCGGGCAGCGTGGCCACGTTGGCCACCTGGTCCGGGGCCTGGTCCTTGCGGATCGACTCGATCAGCGTCTCGTTGGCGAAGATCAACCCGTCCACCCGCATGTCCGGGCGGTACGACTTGGGGATGCGGTAGCAGCACGGGTCGACTTGTTCGAGCGGCCCGGCGTAGGCGGCCTTGCTCATGGTTCACCTCACGAAGGGTGGCCCCCTCCCCCCCTCATTTATTGATGTCCGACCTAACCCCTAACACCGAAACCACTTGAAGTCGATCCGGACGGAGCGGGCTGCAGCGCTGGGTCTCGCATTTGGTCCTAACTCGCTCGTCCACATCGGTTTGTGGCCGACTCGGAGCAATCCCGTACCCTGTCACGCTCCCCTAGCCGGGGTTCCACCCGCCAACCCCGGTCAGCCACAGGGTAAGTGAACAAAATACAACTGATATTCTGTACCATACCGTTTGGCGTGGTCAAGCAATCGGCGCGGATTTTTCCCGGCCGGCTCAGATGTCGACGATCACCTCGGCCCGCCAGCCGTCGGCCGTCGGCCCGACCGTCAGCCCGTGGTAGGTAATGGCCTTGACCTCGTGGTTGAGCAAGTGCCGGGCCGGGTCGACCGGCTCACCCCAGGCTGTCGCAGTTAGCCCGTCGGGGCCGACCCGAACCTCGAACCGGCTGTAGAGCATGTGGTCGGCGTCGAACCGGTAGAGCAACTCCTTGAGCCAGTCGAACAGGAGGTACTCGCGGTCGGTCCCGGCCACCTCGATTGTCGCCTCGGTCTCCGGCCGGACGGCCTCCGGGTTCTCGACCATCGCCGCGAGCAGGGCCCTCGCCATCTCGGCGAACATGCCGTCGAGGTCGGGGGCGGTCGCCCGCAAGCCGAGGTCGGCGGTGTGCTCGAACGGCTCGTACATGCCGCCAGCATAGCCGGCCGCCGGCGGAAAGCCACGGACACGGCCCGGCCGCTCACGGTTCGCGCCGGTCGGGTCGGAACAACACACGGAGCCGTCGGGCGGGCCGCTCCCCCAGCCGGACCTGGTAGGCCACCGGGAGCGGACGGCCGGTCAGCACCGGCAGGTCGACCGGATGGCCGACCCAGCCGCCGGCGACGACGCGACCTCCCGCCCGCGGGAGGGCGTTGAGGTGGGCGAGCAGACGGTGGAAGACGTCCTCACCGACCTCGTCGTCCGGCGTCGGCCGGAGGCGGGGGAGGTCGTAGACGCGGCAGCCCGGGTAGCGGAGTTCCAACTCGAACCCTTCTGCTTCCCGCTCGAACACCTGGGTGAACAGCCCGCCGATGACCCACGCGTCGCGGTCGCCCTCCAAGCCGATCAGTGGGGCCGGGTGCGTGGGCCGGTCGCCGACGAACCGGACCGACGGGTCGAAGAACTCGTACTCACCGTGGGTCCGGTCGATGGCAGCCTGGATTTCGTCGTGCCCGGCCCGGACTCCCACCACCGGCCGGTCCAGGACGAACTCCAGCATCTGGACCAGGTCGCCCCGCCGCAAGTCGGCGGCGGCCACCAGCAGGGCCGGCCCCTGGGTCTGGAGGGCGACTACCGAATGCTCACGGGCGAGCGGGTCGGGGACCAGTCCAACGACCTCCGACGGCCACAGGACGTTATCGAGCCGGACGGTGATGTTCGGGCCGGGGATGAGCCGGAGGACGGAGGCCGGGTAGCCCAGGAAGAAGCGGACCGGCAGGTCAAGATTTGCACGGACGTGGTCCGCGAACCGGCCGGCCTCCCGGTCGGCGGTCCGCCATTCGGGTCTGCCGAACTCGTACCGGGCGGCTGCGGCCTTCGCCCGGATGTACCCGGCCCAGGCGGCGTTATGGGGCTCGCCGGTGTCTTCGAGCCAGTCGGCGAAGACCAGCCGGCTGGTCTCGTCCTTCGGGTTGCGGAGGAACGCCCGGACGAAGGCGTCGGCGTCGGGGTGGGACCGCATGGCCGGTCAACCCCGAAAGCGGGGTGGGGCGTAAACGACCCCGAGGACGTAGACGATCCGCTCGTCCTCGTGGACCGCGAACCGGATGTTCAACGGCCGGACGTAATGGACCCGCTCCCCGTGAGGCCGTGACTCACCGAGTTCGGCCGGGTTGACGGCCAACTCCCGCTCGGCCCGCTCCATCGCATCGGCAATGGCGGACACGTCGTGCCCGCGCTCCATCGCGGTTACCGTTGCCTGGGCGACGTTGACCTCGATCGCCTCCGGACTCCAGACCAGCCGCCAGGGTCCGGGGCTCATGACTTGCCGTTCTCCGCGGCCAACTTGCGGACGAACGCCACGGCCTCGGCGGTGGTGTACCCGCCGGTCTGCTGCCGTGCCCGCTCCAGCGACGCCGGATCGAACTGGGCGTCGGCCCAGGCGTCGAACATCTGTTGGTACAGGTCGGGCGGAAGGACTACGGCTTGTGGCTCGCCGGCCGCATCGAGCACCTTCGTCGGCCCGTCGACGCATGCGAGCTTGGCGATTACGTCGGCGGGGAGGTCGAGCTTGTTCATCGGGCTCCTCCGAAGCGGGACACCGGTTAGCGTACCACGCCGGCCGGCCCGCCGCTACCACCGCATGACGGCCGTGCCCCAGGCGAGGCCGGCCCCGAACCCGCTCAGGAGGACGAGCCCGCCGGGCCGCAGCCGGCCGTCGGCCGCCGCCTCGTCCAGGGCGATCGGGATCGACCCGGCCGACGTGTTCCCGTACTTCTCCAGGTTGTTGAACACCTTACTCCGCGGGATGTGCAGGACATCGATGGCCGCGTTGATGATCCGGATGTTCGCCTGGTGGGCGACGTACAGCCCGACGTCGGCGGTGGTCAGCCCGGCCGCCGCCAGCACGTCCTGGATCGTGTCGCACAGGATGTCCACGGCCCAGCGGAACACCGCCCGGCCGTCCATGTACATGAAGTGCTTGCCTTCGAGCAGCGCCTGCGGGGTCGGCGGTAGCCGGCTGCCTCCCGTCTCCCGCTGGAGTAGCGGCCCGCCGCTGCCGTCCGAGCCCATGCTGTACGCCAGGATGCCCTGGCCGGGCTCGCCCCGCTCGACGAACACGGCCCCGGCCCCGTCCCCGAACAAGGGGTAAGTTTTGATGTCGTCCGGGTTGAGCACCCGGCTGTTGGTGTCCCCGCCGATCACCAAGGCCCGGTCGCTGAGGCCCGCCTTGACGTAGGCGGCCGCCGTGATGAGGGCGTACATGAACCCGGCGCAGGCGGCCTCGACCTCGATCGCCGGGCCGACCAGCCCGAGCCGGTCCTGGACCAGGCAGGCCGTCGACGGGAACGACATGTCCGGGGTGAAGGTGCCGAGGACGAGGAGGTCGCAGTCCCCCGCCCCGAGGCCGGTCTTGGCGAACAGGTCGTTGGCCGCCTCGACGCACAGGTCCGAGGTGGCCTGGTGGGGGGCGGCGTGGCGGCGCTCCAGGATGCCGGTCCGCTTGACGATCCAGTCCGAGTCGAACCCGAGCCGGGCGTGCAGGTGGTCGTTGGCGACCACCATGTCCGGGACGTACTTCCCCGTGCCGACCACCCGGATGCCGGTCAGCGACCGGCACTTCGGGAGCGGCAGGCGGCGGTCGGTGGTCATCGGTGCGGCGTCCGGGGGCCGGGCCGGCCCGCCCGGGGCGGCCGGAAAGGGGTGATTATACGGACCGGGCCGGCCGCCTTCCCGCCGGGATTCGCCCTACCGCTCGGCCCCGCTGGTGAGGAAGCGGGTGAGGCCGGAAACGGCTCCGGCGGCGGCGTCGAGCCGGAGGTTGCCGTCGGCCGGGGACAGGTAGAACCCGCCGATCAGGACGTTGGCCCGGAAGCCGTTCTCGAAGTGCCGGGTGTTCCCCTCGGCGTACTGGAGGGTGGTGAGGTACTGGGCGGCGTCGTGGGCGGCCTGCCGGTAGCGGGTGGCCCGGCCGAGGTCGGAGGTCTGGCGGTTGAGCTGGTATGCCGTGCCGATCGCCTGAAGGTACAGCCCGGTGTCGGCGGCGGTGGGCGGGGTGTCGACCGGCTTGCCGTCGGCGAACCCCTTGAACCCGCCGGCCCGGAGCGGGAACTTGGGGTCGGTGGCGGTGTACTGGAGGGTGAGGAGCCAGTCGGTCAGCTCGAAGGTGGCCGCGGCGGCCTCGGCCGAGCGGGTTTGCAGGGCGATCTCGGCGGCCGCCGGGACGAGCGACGCGGCCAGCCGCGGGTCCGGGGCGGACTTGAACGTGCCGCGGGCGGCTTCCAGGCCCTTCGCCAGGGCCTCGGCCTTCCACGCCTCGGGCTTCACCCGGTTGCAGGCGGCCAGGGCCTGAAGCACAACGCCGGCCTGCTCGGGCGGCCAGCCCTGTTGGGTGTTGGCCCCGGGCCGGAGGAAATGGCACAGCCGCTCGGCCTCGGCGACGAGCTTCTCGTCGGCCCGGGGCAGCTCGTAAATCGCTAGCGCCAGGGTGGCCGCGAACTCGGCCGGCGGGGTGCGGGGCGGCCGGGCGGTGGACAGGAGGGCGAGAATGGCTTGCCCGGCGACGACGGCCGGCCGCTCGTCGCCGGTGAACCGGGCCGTCCGGGCGAGGGCCAGGGCGGCGGCCGCCTGGAGGGCGTCGTCGTCGCCGTCGAGCGGCTGGCGGAGGGCGGCGTTGTAGCCGAACTGGAACCGGCCGTTGGCCTGGTTCGTCCGGGCCAGCCAGTCCGACCCGAGCAGGAGCGACCGGACGGCGGCCTGAGTGGGCGGTGGGAAGGCGGCCAGCGGGTCGAACCCGGCCAGTGGTACGTCGGCTGCTTGGCGGGCTGGCGCGGTGCCGGCGGCCGGGACGACCGGTGCCGGCGGCTGGGCCAGCCCGACGGCCGCGACCGGGACGAGTGCCACCGCCAGGATGAGCCGCCGCATCGCCGAGCCTCCTGCCCGGCGGAAGGGTCCGGGGCCGGATGCTAAACGAACCGGCCGCCGGCACGCAATGGGAACGTGCGGCGGCCGGGGTTGTCCGGCACAGGCAGGAATGCCTGTGCCACCGGCTCAGGTGGTGGCCGGGGTCTCGGTGGCCGGCTGCTCGGGCTTCGGGGCCTCGGCCGGGGGCTGCTCGCCGGCCCGCAGGACGTGCTTAACCCGGCAGCGGACGTAATGCTGGGTGTGGCCCTTGAGCCGGCGGTAGTTCTTCCGCCGTTTGAATTTCTGGATCATCGTCTTCTTGCGGGTCAGCTCCGTGACCTCGGCCACCACCCGGGCCCCCTCGACCAGCGGCCGGCCGATCAGCGTGTCGCCGCCGTTCTGGTAGAGGAGGACCTTGTTCAGCTCGAGGGTGGCCCCGACCTGCACGTCCCGGTAGTCGAGGACCACGACGCCGCCCGGCTCGGCCCGGTACTGCCGGCTGCCGTCTTCGAAGATCGCGTACATGACTCTGCCCGCCGTTGGCTGCTGCGCACGGTACGAAGAGTGTGAGTATAGGGACCGGCCCGGCCGCCGACCACGGCCCCGGGCGGAAGAGGCCCGCGGGTGCTTCCGCGGGCCTCACGCGCCTTCGACCGCGGCCGGCCGGGTCAGCCCTCGACCTCGGCGGCCGCCTCTTCCTCGGTCCGGGCCGGGGTCTCGGCCGCCTCGGCGGCCGCCCGCTTCCCCTCCCCGAACAGCAACAGCAGCGGGGCCGCCACGAAGATCGAGCTGTACGTCCCGACCAGGACGCCCATCACCATCACGAACGCGAACAGGTGGACCCCCTCGCCGCCGAACCAGTACAGCACCCCGGCCACCAGGAACACGGTCAGGCTGGCCAGGACCGTCCGGCTGAGCGTCTGGTTCACGCTGTCGTTGATCATCTGCGGGGTCAGGGCCGGGTTCTTCCCCCGGACCTCCCGGATGCGGTCGAACACCACGATCGTGTCGTTCACCGAGTACCCGACCAGGGTGAGCAGGGCGGCCACCGCGGCCAGGTCGATCTTGAAGTCCTCCAGCCGGAGCAGCCGGCCGACCGGGTTGTCGGACAGGTAGTGGCAGGCGGCGATCGCCCCGAGGGTGAAGCACAGGTCGTGGATCAGGCACAGGACCGCGGCCAGCCCGAACGTCCAGTTCCCGAACCGGAACCAGAGGTACAGCAGGATGGCCAGCCAGCTCCACAGGATGGCGTAGAACGCCTTCATCCGGGTCTCGGCCGCGAGCGAGCTGTCGAACACCTCCAGCCGCTCCGGCTCCGGCCGGGTCTCGACCGCCCGCTCGGTCCGCTCCAGGATGGCCTGGAGGGTCTTCACCTGGGCGGCCAGCTCCGGGTCGGCCGGCCCGCCGGCCGCCGCGACGGCGGTTCCGCCGATGAGCGCCAGCCCGCCCGGCCCGGCCGCGGCCGCCGCCTCGGCCTGCTTCCGCAGCGCCCCGAACTTGGCGTTCCTCCCCACGTCCAGCCGCATCACCCGGAACCGGCCGTTCTCCGGCTCGCCCACCCCGGTCAGCTCGAACGACGAGGCCCCGTCGTCGGCGCTCTCCTTGCGGAACTCCCGCTCCAGGAGGTCACGGATGTAGCTCGGGGAGGCCGGCCGGTCGAACGTCAGCTCGACCGCCGACCCGGTGACCGGCCCGACCGTCACCGCCGTCTGGTCCATCAGCGGCTTGCCGGCCCCGTCCCGCAGGAGCCGGTCGAGGGTGGCCTGGACCAGGTCCCGCTGCCGCTCGGTCGTCCGGACGGTGAAGTACCGGCTCCGGCCCTCCCCGAAGTCCCGGTCGGTCGACAGGAACATCTGCTCGACCGACACGTCCGGCAGGTGGGACGCCCGGGCCTTCACGTCCGCCTCCACCGCCTCGACCGCGTCCCCGGCCGGCTTCTGGGTCAGCTCGACGGTGCTGGTCGTCCCGTCCGAGTAGGTGACGTCGAAGACGTAGGTGCCGAGGGCCCCGAGGTCGCCGCCGGTCGCGGGCCGGTTCACCAGCCGGACCGACTCGACCTTCAGCCGGTCCCGCTGGGCCGCCTCGCCCAAAAGGTCCCGCAGCCCGGGCCGGCCGTCGGCCCCGGTCATGGCCCGCTCCTCGCCGTCCCGGAGCCGGCCGGCGTACACCGTCCCGCCCCGGAAGTCGACGTTCAGCCCGGCCTCCCCGCGGACCAGGAACAGCCCCAGCCCGAGCACGGTCAGGGCCGTCGTCAGGGTGAGGAAGAAGCCCCGGTACTTCATCGGGTTGAAGTTCGGCCGCTCGAACAGCCGGAGCATCCGCAGGTCGCCCAACAGCCGCCGGTGCATCAGGTAGTCGAACATCAGCCGGGTCATGTACAGCGAGGTGAACAGGCTGATGACCAGCCCGACCGTCAGGCTGACGGCGAACCCCTTGAGCTGGTCGTTGCCGAACGTGTACAGGACGATCGCGGTGAAGATGCTGGTCAGGTGGGTGTCGATGATGGTCGGGAAGGCCCGGTCGTACCCGTTGCGGACGGCGGTGGCCAGGTTCGCCCCCTTGTTCCGCTCCTCCCGCAGCCGCTCGTAGATGAGCACGTTGGCGTCGACCGCCATGCCCAGCATGAGCACGATCCCGGCCAGCCCGGGGAGGGTGAAGGCGGCGTTCATCGCCACCATGAACCCGACCGTCAAGAGCAGGTTGGCCAGCAGGGCGATGCAGGCGATCAGCCCGGCCGCCCGATAGTACACGACCATGAACACCAGGACGGCGGCGAACGCCAGCCCGACGGCCAGCGTCCCCTTGCGGATCGTGTCCGCCCCGAGGGTCGGGCCGATCGTGTTCTGGCTGACCGGCCGCTCCCGCAGCTCGGCCGACAGGGCCCCGCTCCGCAGCAGGGTGACGATCCGGTTGACGTACTTCTGCTGGAGGCCGCCGGGGGACGAGATGATCCCGTTCGAGGTCAGGACGGCGTTCAGGGTCGGGGCCGAGATCACCTGCTCGTCCAGGATCACCGCCAGATTCCGGAACGTCTGCCCGGACGGCTTGTTCCGCTCGGTCATCCGGCCGAACGCCTGGGCCCCGGCCCCGTTGAACCGGAACCCGATGGCCGGGTTCATCCGCTGGTCCTGCTCGGCGTTGGCCGTCAGGGTGATGTCCCCGCCGACCTTCACCTGGTCCACCGGGGACACCCGGGTGAGGGCGAAGTACTCGACCTTCTTCGGGTTGTCGTGCCCCGGCTGGCCCGGGGCCTCCTTCTCCAGGACCGCCTTGTTCCGCACCTCCCGGCTGGTCAGGTACATCGACGCCACCCCGCTCCGGCTCCCCTCGCCGGCCGGGTAGCTGTGGGTGACGACCTTGTTCCGGGCGGCCGCGAGCTGGGCCCAGAGCGGGGACAGGTCGGCCGAGGCGTTGTCCAGGTTGAGCGACTTCCGCTCCTCCGGGGACAGCTCGACCCAGGCGTACCGGACCTTGACCGGCTTCTCCCCGGCGGCCGTCACCTCGTACTGCTCGGCCGGGGCCGGGGGCGGCAGCCCGGCCTCGGCCCGGGCGTTCAACTCCTCGACCGGGGTGCGGTCGATCAGGTCCCGGGCCTCCCGCCCGCCGGCCTCGTCGTCCGCCTGGTTGGCCAGGATGCGGAACTCCAGGACCCCCATCTGGGACATCAGCCGCTTGACCTCGTCGATCTCCTCCCCGGTCAGGTTCGACCGGCCGCCGCCCGACCCGCCGGTCGGCAGGATGACCTCGACCCGGGTGCTCCCGAGCGGGCGGACGGTGACGTTCTTCAGGTCGGCCGGGTCGATCCGCCGCTTGATCTGGGCGGCCAGCCGGTTCATCTCGTCGCTGGAGAGCCCCTCGGCGGCCCGGCCGGCCGGGGGCCGGGGGGCGTCGGCCCCGGCCGCCTCGTTCCGCTGCTTGGTCCGCTCCAGGTTGATCTCGTAGACCAGGATGGTCCCGCCGGCGAGGTCGATCCCGAGCCGGTACTTGTCCAGCCGGGCCGCGAAGTACCCGGCCACCAGGCACGGGACCAGGCAGATCAAGAGGCCGCGGAGGTAGTTGCGTTGCATGGCGTCCGCTACCACTGGGGCGAGCGGGGGGCGTCAGCCCCCCGGTGCTCGCATGGACCTGTTCTCGGAGATGGAACCGGGGGGCTGACGCCCCCCGCACGCCCGGGCTACTTCGCCGCCTCGCTCTCGTCCGACCCGATCACCTGGACGACGGTGTTCCGCTTGACGCGGAGCTTGGTGTCCTCGGACCGGATGACGATCTCGTCGTCCCCGTCCTTGACCCCGACCACGGTGCCGATGATCCCGCCCGAGGTCAGGACCTTCGCCCCCCGCTTGAGCCCGGCCAGCAACGCCTGCTGTTCCTTCCGCTGCCGCCGGCCCGACGGCAGGACGACCAGGACGACGTACAGGACGACCAGGACGACCAGGAACAGCGGGTTCAGGAAGAACGGCGGGCTCTGCTGGCCCGACGGGTCTTCCGCGAACAGAGCGGCGATCATCGAAGCCCACCCGGGGTCGGAAGTCGGGCCGGAACACCCGTCGCGGTCGGCAGGATCGGAACGCTCATCCTAAGAGTCGGCCCGCCACCGGGCAAGGCAGCCGGCCCGGTAGTCGGGGAACCGCCCGCCCGCCACCGCCGCCCGGGCCCCGGCCATCAGCCGGAGGTAGAAGCTCAGGTTGTGGGCGCTCAGGAGGGTCGGCCCGAGCATCTCGTCGGCGGCGAACAGGTGGTGCAGGTACGCCCGGCTGAACGTCGCGCAACAGACGCACGGACAACCGGACTCGACCGGGGCGGAATCTCGCCGGTGCCGGGCGTTCCGCAGCCGGATCGGCCCGTCGGCGGTGAACGCCAGGGCGTTGCGGCCATTGCGGGTCGGCATCACGCAGTCGAACAGGTCGATCCCGGCGGCGACCCCGGCCAGGAGGTCTTCCGGCCGGCCGACGCCCATCAGGTAGCGGGGCTTGTCCTCGGGCAGCAGGGCCGCGCAGCCGGGGAGGGCGGCGTGCATCGCCTCGGGGCTCTCGCCGACGCTGAACCCGCCGAGGGCGTATCCCGGGAAGTCCATCGCCACCAGCTCGCGGGCACACTCGGCCCGCAGGTCGAGGCTCGTACCGCCTTGCACGATGGCGAACATGGCCTGGTCCGGCCGGGTGTGGTGCCGCTTGCACCGCTCGGCCCAACCGACTGACCGGCGGACGGCGGCCCGGACGACCTCCGGCCCGGCGTCCCCGGGCGGGCACTCGTCCAGCACCATCGCGATGTCGGACCCGAGGTTCTGCTGGATGTCGACGGCCCGCTCGGGGGTGAGTTCGAGCGGCGACCCGTCGATGTGGCTGCGGAACGTCGCCCCGCGGTCGGTGATCTTGACCTGGGAGGCCAGGCTGAACACCTGGAACCCGCCGGAGTCGGTCAGGATCGGCCGGTCCCAGCCCATGAACCGGTGGAGGCCGCCCTGTTCGGCGATCAGTTCGTCGCCGGGGCGGAGGGCCAGGTGGTAGGTGTTGCCGAGGATGATCCGGGCGTTGATGTCCCGGAGCATGTCGGGGGTCAGGCCCTTGACGGTGGCCTGCGTCCCGACCGGCATGAACGTCGGCGTCTCGACGGCCCCGTGGGGGGTATGGAGGACGCCGGCCCGGGCGACCCCGTCGCGGTGGTGAACGGCGAAGGAAAGGGCCATCAAGACTTAACCACAGAGTCACGGAGGGCACAGAGCCGAGGGACCGAGAAGACCGATTTCATCCTTCTCGGTCCCTCGGCTCTGTGCCCTCCGTGACTCTGTGGTGAATCATTCGCCCGAGAATCAGTCGCCCCGCAACTTGAGGTTGTACTGGGCCAGCTTCTCCCGGACCTCGGTGAGCGAGGTCATGCCGAAGTTCTTGGCTTCCAGCAGCTCGTCGGCGGTCCGCTGGACGAGGTCGGCCAGGGTGGTCAGGTTCAGCCGGTTCATGCACTTGCGGGCCCGGACCGAGAGGTTCAGGTCGCTGATCGGCTTGCCCAGGACGGCCTGCTCTTCCGGGCTGAGGTTCTGCTGCGGCCGGAACCGCATGCTCTCGTACTGCTGGCCCTGCTCCAGCGACTGGCCGATGCGGAGCCCCTTGGCGGTCATGATGACCTTGATCTCGTCGAGCGAGGTCTCGCCGAAGTTCTTCGACGCCAACAGCTGTGGCTCGGTCACCCGGGTCAGGTCGCCGAGGGTGCGGAGGTTCATCCGCTTCAGGCAGTTCCGGCTGCGGACCGACAGCTCGAAGTCCGACAGCGGGATCTCCATCACCTGCCGGAACTGGAGGCTGACCTGCTCGTCCTCGGGGCTGTAGTACATCGACAGGGACGCCTCGGCGTCCTTGACGAACAGCTTGGCCCGCTCGTCGGCCGGGTCGGCCCGGCTGAGCCGGCGGTAGCACTCGGCCGCCTTGTCGTACTGGTCGTTGTCCTCGTACAGGACCCCGAGGTTGTACAGGACGCCCTTGCCGATCGGCGGGAACTTCAGGCACCGCTCGTAGAACCCGATGGCCTCCGGGTCGTTCCCCTGGAGGTCGTTCAGGAAGCCCAGCCGGAACAGGGCCCCGGCGTGCCGGGGTTCCAGCTCGACGGCCCGCTCGTAGGACCGGGCCGCCCGGGGGGTGTCCCCCTCGGCCTCGGCGATGCCGCCCTCCTGGTAGTAGAACTCGGCGTTGTGGGCGGCCGCGTCCTTCAGCTTGGCCAGGACCGCCTTGGCCTCCCCGGCCTGCCCCTGGAGCCGCAGCACCCCGGCCCGCTGGAGCTGGACCTGTTGGCCGGAGTACCCGCTCTTCTCCGCCTTGTCGAACGCGGCCAGGGCCTCGGGGTATTCGTGCCGGTGGACGTGGGCCAGCCCGAGGTAGAAGGCGGCCAGCGGCCCCTCGGACTTCCCGAGGTGCTCGGCGGCCGAGCCCATGTGCCCGAGGAAGTAGTGGGCGATGCCGATCTTCAGGTGGATCTTCTTGGCCTGGGCCGGGGCGGCCGCGGCCAGCCGCTTGGAGAGGGTGTCCAGGTTCTCCCGCAGGTTGCGGACCTGGGTGCCGCCCTGGGCCAGCCCCTCCCGGAGCTTGGACACCATCCCGCCCTCGAAGTCCTCGCGCTCGACCAACAGCGCGCGGAGGTCGATCAGTTGCTCGGTCACGGAATACCCCGCGGAATCGGTGGCCGGGTCTTGCCGCGCGTCGGCAGAGCGCGCGAGGGCCGGCCGGCAACGTGCGTGCCGAAGGTCCTAACTATATCGAGAAGGACCGGTGTAAGGCAAGGGCGACCGCCGGCCGTCGGCTCCCGATGGTTTGGTTTGGGAGGTGTGACACCCTACGCCAAAACCAATGAACTTGATCGTAGCGACGACCATATCAGACGCACGCCGCGTTACCGGTCAGGAATGCACTGTGGAAGGATGTGGCCGACCGCCGGCGTAACGCCGGACGCCCGGCGACGACTCAAGGGGTGTACCGCGGGGGTCGCCCGATGATCGACTGGCCGGCGGTGGTGGCCGAGCACGGGCCGAGGGTCTGGCGGACCGTCTACCGCGTCCTCGGCCACCACGCCGACGCCCTCGACTGCTACCAGGACGTGTTCCTCGACGCCCACCGCGCGGCCGGGCGGTCGCCCGTGTCCGACTGGGCGGCGTTCCTGGCCGCCCTGGCGTCCCGCCGGGCGATCGACCGACTGCGGGGGCGGACCCGGCTGCGGGGCCGCGTCACCAACCTCGACCACGACCCGGCCGGCGCCGCCGACCCGGCCGAGGCCGCCGCCGTGGCGGAACTGACGGCCCGAGTCCGGGACCGGCTGGCCGAGTTGCCCGAGCGCCAGGCCGAAGTCTTTTGGCTGAGCTGCGTCGAGGGGTTGCCACACGACCGGATCGCCGCCCACCTGAAGACCTCGCCCGGGGCGGTGCGGGTGCTGCTGCACCGGGCCCGGGCCGCCCTCGGCCGATCGCTCAACGAGGACACCGCAACGAGGAGTCGCCGATGAGCCGGCCGCCCGTCCCCCCCGAACCAGACCCGCTCGACGCCGCGGCCGCCGCGTTCCGGGCGATGCCGGTCCCGGAGCGGCCGGCCGACGCCGTCGTCCTCGCCCGCCTGACCCGCGAGTCCCTCAGCGGGGTGCTGCTCTTCGGCGGGTCGCCGCCGGTCGCCCTGGCCGACGTGGTGAAGGCGGCCGAGAGGCACAAGCTGGTCAAGTACAAGATGACGATGACCACCGAGACGATCCCGCCCGCGGGGATCACGGCCGACCCGCCCGTCACCACCTTCGAGATGGTGCTCTACGCCGACCTCCGGGCCCCCCGGTTCCGCCACGTCGTCCCGGAAGAGGTCCGCGGGAACGGGCTGTTCCGCTCGTCCGGGTACACCGTGACCGACTTGACCAGGGACCGGATGCTCACCGTCTTCGCCACCGAGCTGACGGACAAGGCCGCCGCGCCCGACCTCAGCGAGCGCGACAAGGCCGTCCTCAAGAGCGTCGGGCCGGGCGGGAAGGGGGCCCGGCTGACCGCCATCCCGCCGCGGCAAGCCGCCCAGCCGAAGCAAACCCTGCTCGACCAGTTGCGGCAGCTCCAGGACCACAAGGAGGCCAAGCGTGAGCCCGACGGGAAGCTCGTCAAATACACCGTCCCGGGCAAGACGACCACCGAGTTCCACACCGCCGACGGGGTGACGACCCGGGAGCTGGACACCACGACCGTCCTGTGGGTCGACCCGGCCACCCGGCTGCCGGTCCGGATGACGACCGAGGTGGTCGACCCGGACTCGCCCCGGCGGCCGAACCCGGCCGACCCCAAGTTCACCACCCTCACCCGCACCGACAGTACCGACTTCGAGTGGGACCCCAAGCTGCCAACCGGGGTCAAGTCGGTCGACGACCTGTTCGGCCTCACCCCGCCGGCGGGGTACAAGCTCGACGACCAGACCAAGAAGCCGGGGGAGGAGGCCGCGCCGGCCAAGCCGTAGCGGCGGCCGGTTGTCCGGGGCGGGCGGCGGGGTTAGGCTAACGGAAACCCGCCGGCTCCCCGTCCCGGACCTCCCCATGTGCGTCTGGCTCACACTCTCGGCCGTCACGCTCGCCGCCGGCACCCCGGCGGCCGACAACTGGCCGGCCTTCCGCGGCCACGGCGACGCCGTCTCGGACGCCAAGCTGCCGACCGAGTGGTCCGAGACGAAGAACGTCCGCTGGAAGACGCCGGTCCACGGCAAGGGGTGGTCGTCGCCGGTCGTCTGGGGCGACCGGGTCTGGCTGACCACGGCCGACGAGAAGCGGACCGGCAAGCCCCAGCCGGTCCCGGGGAAAGGCGGGCTCACCTCCGACGTGGTCGGCGTCACCTTCTACGCCGTCTGCGTCGACCTGAAGTCCGGGAAGGTCGTCCACGACACCGCCCTGGCGACCGACCCCGACCCGGCCTTCGTCCACGACTTCAACAGCTACGCCTCGCCCACCCCGGTCGTCGAAGAGGGTCGGGTGTACGCCCACTTCGGGGCCCACGGGACCTGGTGCCTGGACGCCGGCACCGGCAAGTCCGTGTGGGAGCGGCGGGACCTCCGCTGCGACCACCACCGCGGGCCGGGGTCGTCGCCGGTCCTGCACGGCGGCCTGCTGATCCTGATCTTCGACGGGTTCGACGTGCAGTACGTCGTCGCCCTCGACAAGCGGACCGGCGAGACCGTCTGGAAGAAGAACCGGGCCATCCCGTACAAGACCTCCGACGGCGACTTCAAAAAGGCCTACGCGACGGCCCGGGTGGTCGAAGTCGGCGGCAAGCCGCAGCTCGTCTGCCCGTCGGCCGAGCAGACGGTCGCCTACGACCCGGCCACCGGGGCCGAGCTGTGGCGGCTGACCCACGGCGGGATGAACGGGTCGGCCCGGCCGGTCGCCGGGCACGGGCTCGTCTACCTGACCAGCGGCCACACCCGGCAGCTCATCGCGGTCAGGCAGGGGGTGAGCGGGGAGGTGCCCAGGGACGCCGTCGCCTGGCAGGCCGGGAAGATCGTCCCGACCCGGTCGTCGCTGCTGCTCGTCGGCGACCTGCTGTTTATGGTCAGCGACGACGGCATCGCCTCGTGCCTCGACGCCAAGACCGGAAAGGTCCACTGGTCCGAGCGACTGGGGGGCGAGTACACCGCCTCGCCGGTCGCGGCCGGCGGGTACGTCTACTTCCCGAACCAGTCGGGGAAGACGACCGTGGTGAAGGCGGCGAAGGAGTACGAGCCGGTGGCGGTGAACGAGCTGGCGGCCGGGTGCATGGCGTCCCCGGCGGTGGCCGGCGACGCCCTCCTCCTGCGGACCCGCACCCACCTGTACAGCATCGCCCCGAAGTGACCCGCGGCCGTCACTTGCCCGGCCCGGCGGGGGCCGGGAGCTTGGCCACCAGCGCCTGAAACTCGGGCCGGCCGCGGACTGGCTCCAGGTCCGGCTCGGTCTCCAGGTCGACCCGGTCGCGGTAGCCGGCCGCCAGGGCGGCCGCGACCGCCCCCACCGCCCGCTTCGCGTACTCCTCCCGCAGGGCGGGGCTGTCGGCGGCGGCCGCACACCCGGCCAGGGCCCGGCCGACCTCGACCAACACCTCCGGGTCCTTCGCACCGGCCTTGCCGACCGTCTCGGCCAGGGCCGCCGCCCGGGCGTGCTCCCCGGCGCCGGCCAGGGCCAGCATCAGCTCGCCCTGTCGCTTCTCGTTCTTCCCGTCCTTGGCCTGCGCCTCACGGATCGCCAGGCAGTCGCGGAAGTGGGCGGCCGTAGCCGGCGATCCGGTCGCTCGGTCCAGCACCCCCAGCCGGTAGTGGGCCTGGGCCAGGTCCCGCTGGTACTCGGCGTTCTCCGGGTCGGCCTCGGCCAGTTCCCGGGCCAGGCTTAGGGCCCGGTCCAACAGCGGGCGGGCCCCGGCGGCGTCCCCGCACCGCAGGAGGAACTCGCCGAAGAACCCGCAGGCCACCGCCAACTCCCGCTTCAGGACCGCCCCGTCCGGCTTGGCCGCGGCCAGCCGGTCCCGCTCGGCCAGGCACTTGGCGTAGTAGTCCCGGGCCCGGGCCCGGTCGCCTGTCCGGAACGCGACCTCGGCCAGGGCGTTGGACGCCTGGGCCAGGCCCTGCCGGTAGGCGTCGTTCTTCGGGAAGTCCCGGACCAGCTCCTCCCGCAGGGCCAGGGCCTTGCCGAAGTCGGCCGCCGAGGCGGCCGGGTCGCCCAGGCTGAGGACCGCCACCGCCACCTTGGTGTGGGCCTCGGCCAGGGCCTGCTTGGCCAGCAGCGGGTCGACCTTCCGCTCCCCGCCCTGGGGGCGGGTGTGGATCCGCTCCCGGATGTCCCGGGCCTTGCGGTAGTAGTCGAGGGCGGCGGCCATGTCCCGCCGCAGCTCCTGGCTCATGTCCCCGAGGACGGTGAGGGTGGCCGCCAGGTTGCTCTGGGAGGTGTCCCAGGTCGGGTTGTCGGCGGCCCGCTTCTGGGTGATGGCGTGGCACAGTTGGAACTGCTTGAACGCCTCCTCCGAGTCGCCGAGCTGGCGGAACATCTGGCCCATCCGCATGTACGCGGCGGCCATCGTGGCCTCGGTGCTGGCCGACTTCTCGGCGTGCCGGGCGACCTGCTTGAGCCCGTCCAGGGCCGTCCGGAGCAGCTCGCCCTTGAGCTTCTGGGTGCGGGGGGCGTCGTCGAGCTGGGTCTGGACCTTGTCCACCAGGATTTGCAGGGTGGACAGGGCCAGGGTGGCCTGGTCGTTGGCCACCTTGGCGTTCTCGTCGGCCTTGGCCCGGGCCGCGCGGGCCTCGGCGGCGCTCTTGTCGGCCTGCTCCCGGGCCGCCTGCTCGTCCCGGGCCTTCTGGTCGGCCAGGGTGCGGGCGGCCAGCTCGTCCTGGGCCTTCCGGTCGGCCAGGTCCCGGGCGGCGACGGCCGCCTCCCGCTCCCGGGCGATCCGGTACGCCACCACCACCGACCCGGCCGCGACCGTCACCAGCAACAGGGCGACGGCGGCGGTCAGCCCGGCCACCCTCGGGTTCCGCCGGCACCACCGCCACAGCCGCTCGGCCGCCCCGACCGGGCGGGCCACGATCGGCCGGCCGGCCTGGAACCGGGCCAGGTCGTCGGCCAGCTCACGGGCCCCGTCGTACCGCTTGGCCGGCTCCTTCTGGAGGCACTTCAGGCAGATCGTCTCCAGGTCGGCCGGGGTGCCGGGTTCGAGCCGGCTCGGCGGGACCGGCTCGTGCCCCTGGACCTGCCGCAGGGTGTTGATGATCGAGGTGCCGACGAACGGGGTGCGGCCGGTCAGGCACTCGTACAGGATGACCCCGAGGGCCCACACGTCGGCCGACGGGCCGACCGAGTGGGTGTCCCCCCGGGCCTGCTCCGGGGCCATGTAGTTCGGGGTCCCCATCAGGGTCCCGCTGCGGGTCTGGCTGGCGTCCGACTCCAGCCGCTTGGCCAGCCCGAAGTCGGTGATCTTCGGCTGGCCGTCGACGGTTAGGAGGATGTTGGCCGGCTTCAGGTCGCGGTGGACGACGCCCTTGGCGTGGGCCGAGGCCATCGCCTCGGCCAAGAGCCGGACCATCCCGGCCGCCTCCTTCGCCGTCAGCGGCTTGCCGCCGAGCCTCTGGGACAGGCTGCCGCCGTCGACGAACTCGAGGGAGAAGTACGGCAGCCCGTCGTGCTCGCCGACCTCGTAGATCTGGACGATCCCCGGGTGGGCGAGCTGGGCGACGGCCTCGGCCTCGGTGAAGAACCGGGCCAGCCGCTCGGCCCCGGCGTGGGCCCCGGCCAGGACCATCTTCAGGGCCACCACCCGGTGCAGCCGGACGTGCCGGGCCTTGTAGACGACGCCCATCCCGCCCCGGCCGAGTTCCCCCAGGATTTCGTACCCGGGGACCGTCGGGGACGGGGGGCCGGCCCGCCCCCGGTCGGCCGTCGGCCCCGGGAACAGGACCGTCTCCTTGAAGTCCGGGTCGCCCGGCCGGAGTTCGAACTCCCCGGCCAGCGGGTCGGCCTCCCCGCCGGGGACGTACCGGATCGTTCCGTTCGGGCCGGGCGGGGTCTGGTCGAGGGAGAAGTTGGCGTCGGTGCCGGCGTGCGGGTCGGCCAGGACGATGGTGTCGGCGAGGCCGGCCGGTGGTGGGGGCGGCCCGGCGGCCCGCTCCCGGTAGACCCGGGCGATCCGGTCGAGCTCGACCGCCAGGGTCGGCCGGTCGGCCTCGACGGCGGCGGCCAGGAAGTCGCCCGGGTCGGGCGGGGGCCCGCCGCCCAGGGCGG
>JAIEQO010000847.1 GCA_019747655.1 Gemmataceae bacterium
GGCAGGAATGTCGCCCGCGGCCGCGTCCGCGAGACCGCCTGCGGCACGGCTTGGTCCCGCGGGGCGGCCGACTCGGCCCGCGGTTCCGGGCCCCCGCGGTCGGCCGTCGGCGACGACTCGGCGGCCGACGCCCACCCGCTCAGGTCGGCGAAGAGGGCCCCCGGCAGCTCGTGCTCGTTCCCGACGTTCAGGTCCGAGGACAGGAGCGACCGCTTCGCCGTGCCGGGGGTCAGCGACTCGAACATGACGGACGCCGGGTCGGGCAGGTGGCCCAGCCCCAGCGCATGGCCCAGCTCGTGGGTGATGACCGTCTGGAAGTCGAACTGGGCGGCCCCGGCGGCCGGGTCGGCCCCGGCGTACCAGTCCCAGCCGTCGATCAGGGTGATCTGGCTGGTGACCGGGTCGTACACCGCCAGCACCCCGGCCGCCATCCCCCCGAGGACGGACTTGGGGGCGAGGTCGACGACCACGTTCGCGGCGGCCGGGTCGTCCACCTCGACCACGTCCACGCCGTACGGCTCGACCAGGGCGTCGATGCCGGCGACGGCGTCGGCGATCCGGGCCCGCTGGCCCGGGCTGAACGGGTCGGCGGCGTCGACGTACACGAACAGGCTGGTCGGGAGCAGCTCGCCGGCCGGGTTCCCGTCCTCCACCCCGGACCCGGCCGCCGCCTGGCCGCTGGACGCGCTGCCGGAGGTGTTCAGCCGGTCGACGACGAGCCCGGTGCGGACGGTGGCGACCGCCCCGGACAGGGTGAGCAGGGCCTTCGGGGCGTAGACGAACCCGCTGACCCCCTCCCGGGCGCTGCCGCTGAACGTCATCGCCAGGGTGTTGTCGCGGGCCTGGAAGAGGGTGATGCCGGCGTAGGTGCCGGTGGCCGCGGGGGAGAGCGTGACGGCCGCCGCCCCGCTGAACGAGGCCCCGCCGAAGGTCCCGCCGGCGCTCGGGTAGTTGCTCCCGGCCAGGTAGATCATCACCCCGCTGCCGGCCAGGGTGGCGCTACCGCTGACGGACAGCCCCCCGCCGGAGATGACGTAGACGCCCGGGTTGAGCGTCACCCGGGCCGCCCCGCTCACGTTGATCTGCGAGTACCGCCCCGGGTTCAGGGTGACGGCCGAGCTGCCGCCGATGGTGGCGTTGGTCGGCGTCCCGCCCGGGTTCGCGGGGACCGGCAGGTTGGCCAGCGGGTCGGCCAGCGCCGCGGCCCCGGTGGCTGGGGCGGGCGTGACCTGCGGGGCCCCGGACCGGGAGTACCCGCCCCGGACGCGGACGCTACCGGCGGTCACCCGCGCGCTGCCGGACGCAGACAGGGCGGAGTTCGAGTTCGAGTTCACCACCAGGGCCCCGCCGATCCCGATGGTCGCCGCCCCGCTCAGGGTGACGGCCCCGCTCAGGGTCGGGTTGAGGGCGACGATCGAGGTGCCGACGGCGGCCGTGCTGGTGACCGTGACCGGGGCGCCGAGCCGGCGGGCGATCGAGATCGTGATCGTCGGCGGGGTCCCGAGGACGAAGTAGGTGTGCGGGGCGGACACGCTGAACACCCCGCCGGCCGGGCCGGTGATCGTGCCGGCCGAGGTCTGCCCGTCGCCCCAGTTGATGGCGGCGGAGTAGTAGGTGAGCGGCCCGGCCCCGTTCGGGTCGGTGAAGGTGGCCACCACCGGGGCGCTGGACAGGGCGGAGGCGTAGGGAACGGTCAGCCCGCCGGTCGCCGTCACCTTCCCGTACTCGACCACCGCGGGGCCCGAGGCGGTCGCCGCCGGGGAGCCGCCGTGGACGACGGTGACGGTCACGGTGAACGTCCCCACGGCGGCGTAGGTGTGGGTGCCCTTGACCGGGAACACGCCGTTGACCGCCGTGCCGATCGTGCCGGCGGTCGGGGTGGTGCCGTCGCCCCAGTCGATCGTCGCCGAGTAGTTCGCCGCCGCGTCGGCCCCGCTCGGGTCGGTGAAGGTGGCCACCGTCTGGCCGGTCAGCGGGATGTCGATCACCCCCGCGAACGGGGCGAACGTCGGGGTGACGGCCGGGTTCGAGACGACGGCCGCCGCGGTCACGACCTTCGGGCCCGGCGAGGCCGACACGTGCCGGACGGTGACGGTCACGGTATTCGTGCCGGCGGCGTAGGTGTGCCCGCCGAGGACGCTGAACGTGCGGCCGTCGTCACCGAGGGCGATGGCGCCGGCGGCCGGGGCTGTGCCGTCGCCCCAGTCGATCGTGGCCGAGTAGGCGGCCGGGGCGCCCGGGCCGGCCGGGTCGGTGAACGTGGCCACCGTGACGAGGCCGGTCGGCGCGTTCCGGGTGGCGGCGACGCCGACGCCCTGGGCGACCAGGTACGGGTTGAGGACGGTCGCCGTGTCCGTCACCGCCGCGTCCGGCGACCCGGTGTGCTTGAGGGTGACGGCGACGGTCTTCGTCCCGGTCGTCGCGTAGGTGTGGTTGCCGCGGACGGTGTACGTCCCGCCGCTCAGGCTGATGGTCCCGTCGCCCGTCGTGCCGTCGCCCCAGTCGATCGTCGCGGCGTAGGAGGCCGGGGCGTCCGGGCCGGTCGGGTCGGTGAACGTGGCCACCACCACCGGCCCGGTGTCGGCGGCCTTGGTGGCCGCCAGGGCGAACCCGCCGGTGCCGACCAGGGCCGGGGCCGTCACGGCGACTGCGGCCGTGACGGCGACCGCCGGCAGGGTGTCGTGGGTGAGCGTGACCCGGACCGTGTAGCCGCCCGAGTTCGCGTAGGTGTGGGACCCGGTGACCGGGTAGGCACCGTTGACCGGGGCCCCGACGGTGCCGGCGGTCGGGGCGGTGCCGTCGCCCCAGTCGATCGTCGCGGCGTACCGCGCCACCAGCTCCGGGCCGCCCGGGTCGGTGAACGTGGCGACGGTAATCGTCCCGGTCGTCACCCCCTTGCCGGCGGTGAACGGGCCGCCCGCGGCCGGGACGATCGGCACGTTCGTGACCACCACCGGGATGGTGTAATCGGTGTACGCGCCGTTCTTGTCGACCACCCGACCGTACACGGTGAACGTGCCGTCGTCGGCCCCGACGAAGGTGGTCGACGGCGAGGTGCCGGCCGCGGCGTAGGTCGCGGCCAGCCCCCCGGCGCTGAGGGCGAAGCTGTACCGGAGGCCGGCGGCGACGACGGCCGGGGCCGGCGAGAACGGGTTCGTGAACGTCAGGGTCGCCGACGTTCCTTCGGCGATGGCGAGGTCGGCCGGCGGGGTGGCGGTCGGCGGCACGCCCGCGGCCGTCACCGCGGCGGAGACGGACCGGGACAGCCCGCTCGCCGTTGTCACGGTGAATGTGACGGTGTAGACGCCGGCGTCCGGGGCGGTGAACGTGAAGGTGTCGCCGGTGCCCACCAGGGTCGTGCCGGCCACCGCCCACGTCCGGGTCAGGCTGGTGCGGTCGCCGGGGTACGAGTACGACCCGGCGAAGGAGACCGAGCCGCCGGCCGGGGTCGCCCGGGCCGGCAGCGGGTTCACGGCCGGGGCCACCTCGTCGACCGTGACGGTCGCGGCCGTCGTATTCGACCCCACCTGCTGGTTGCCCAGCTTTTCGGTGACGGTGAGCGACACGCCGAAGGTGCCGCTGACGCCCGGGTTGAAGGGGAGGTCCTGACCGGAGTAGGCGGCGAACGGCTGGCCGTTCCGGGTGACGGTCCAGGCGTAGGCGTAGGTGTTCACCGCGACCGGGTTGGCCACACTGCCGCGGAGGGCGACGGCCGTGCCGACCGGGGCGGTCTGGTTGGGTGTCAGCGGCGTGAGGACCGGGGCCGCCGGGGCGACGGTGATGGTCACGGTCAGGGTCGCCGTCGCCCCGTCCGACGCGGTCGCCACGACGACCGCCGTGTACGTCCCGGCGTTGCCGGCCGGCCAACTGAACCGGCCGTCGGTGGCCCGGATGGTGGCCCCGGCCGGGGCCGAGGAGAGCGCGTACGTCACCGCCCGGCCGGGGTTGGTGACGGCCGCCGAGAACAGGAGCTGGCCGCCCTTGTCCACGGACTGGTTCGACACCCCGGCCGGGAACTGGAGCGCCGGCGGGGTGCCGAGTACCTGCGTGAGGGCCGTGTTGCCCGCCGGGGTGACGACGGTGACGGCCGCCAGCGGGGCCGCCGACCGGTCGAGCACGTCCGCCCCGTTCCCGCCGATGACCGTGGTCGGGCCGGCGTTCGGGGCCAGCTTGAACAGGTTGTTCCCCTGCCCGCCGTAGAGCACGTCGCCGCCCGGTCCGGCCACCAGGGTGCTGCCGCCGCCCAGGCTCGCGCCGATCGTGAAGCTGGTGATGTACAGGAGGTAGTCGCCCTGCGACGTGTTCACCGCCCCGTCCTCGGCCCAGGTGTCGACCTGCACGTAGTACCGGCCGTCGGCCGGCAGCCGGAGGTCGAAGACGAGCGAGTCGAGCGACTCCAGCTCGTCGTCGTTGGTGGCCAGCAGGTTGCCGGCCGCGTCGTACACCCGGAGGACCGTGTCGAGCGGGCGGGGGTTGCCCGGCAGCACGCCCGACAACACCTCGAACGACATCAGGTCGCCCTGCCGGCCGGCGAAGGCGTACCAGTCGGACCGCGACCGGCCGGCGGCGTCCAGCCCGATCGACCCGGCCGCCGCCACCGCCGCCACCGCGAACGGCCGCCCGGCGTAGAGCGCCCCGGCGGCCAGGGTGTTCGGCACCACCAGCCCCGGCAGCGCGCCGAGGTCCTGGGCGGCGGCCATCGACCCGTGCGGGGCGGCCTGGGCCGGGACGACCACCCCGCCCTGGGCGAACGCCAGCCGGATCGCCTCCCGCTCGCCGAAGAACAGGTCGTTCAGGGTGTCGAACCGGCTGATCCCGATGGACGCCGGCGACCCCATGACGTGCCGCACCGTCTCGGCCGCGTAGACCGTCGCCCCGGCCGGGACGGACGTGCCGCGGACGATCGGGAGGAGGTCGGCGTCGGCCGACTGGGCGGCGGCCGGCTGTCGGAAGACCGGGTAGAAGTCGGCCGGGTTCAGGCCGCTCACCTGCCCGCCGTTCAGGAACACCTGGTAGCCGCCGCCGCCGATCGGGCCGAAGGCGTCGGTGTGCCGCAGCCCGGCCAGGTGGGCCAACTCGTGGGCCGCGAGCCCGGCCGACAGGGCGACGAAGTTCGCGGTCGTCCGGTCCGGCTCGCCGGCCGCCCCGAGGATCAGGCTGGCGTTCACCGACGCGGTCCCGCCCAGGTCGGCGTTGGCGAAGTCGACCTCCTCGGCCTGCCCGCCGGCCGGCGGCTTGTTGAAGGAGATGGTGACGAACTCGCCGCCGGTCGGGCGGGTGAGCGCCCGGGCCGTCGCCGGGCTCTGGGTGAACACGTACCCGTTGCGGTAGGTCGTCGCGCCGGCGACGGCGGCCGAGGTGAAGGCGGCGTACATCCCCTCCAGCTTCTGCTGGATCGCGTCCCGCTCGGCCGGGGTGTAGACGTGGTTGTTCGGGCTGAGCGGGGTGTAGGTGTCGAAGTCGAGGAAGACGACCTGCGGCACCCCGGCCTGGAGGAAGTCGGCCCCGGCCCCGCCGGTCAGGCTGTCCCGGCCGCCGCCGCCGTAGAGCGACACGCCCCCGGCCCCGGCCGCCGGGTTCCCGGTCAGCGCGTCGCCGTAGATCGTGCCGACCACGCTCGCAACGGCCTGGGCGTCGGAGGCCCCGGCGAAGGTGATCGTCCCGCCGGCCACCGGCTGGGACGCCCGGCTCAGGTCGAACGCCAGCGGGGCCCCGAGCTGGTGGAAGTTGAGGACCACGTTCCCGGGCGTCGGGGCGGTGATCGTGTTCTCGCCGAGGCCGGCCCCGGCGTACTTCAGGGTGGTCAGCCCGGACCCGGCGGTGACGACGTTGGCCCCGGTGGTCAGGGTGAAGCGGTTGTCCCGGGCGTTGCCGGTCAGGGTGTTCCCGAACGGGCTGCCGATCACGTCCGGCACAGTCGGGTTGGTGAGCGTGAGGGTGAGCGAGCCGGTGACGGCCTGGGCGGACGTGACGCCGAGGTTCAGGGTCGCCGCGGTGGTCAGCCCGGACAGGTCTATGATGTCGGTGTTGTTCGGGTTCGTCTGGGTGATGGTGTGCTGCCCGGCGGCCCCGCGGAAGGCGTAGGTGGTCTGCCCGCCCCCGCCGACGAGCGATGTCCGCCCGGACCCGGCCACCAGGGTGGCGTCGCCCGACCCGGCGATCAGGGTGGCGTTCCCGGCCCCGGCCACCAGCGAGTTGGCCAGGGCGTTACCGCGGATCAGGTCGTTCCCGGCGGCCGACCCGACGACCCCGCTGAACGGCCCGATCAGGTAGAGCGAGACGTTGGCGGCGACCGGCTGGGTGGCGGCCGCGGCCGCCGCCGCGGTGGCCGCACCACCGACCGACAGCCCGAGGTCGATCTCCACCCGGGCGGCGGTCGGGAAGAGGATGGTGTTGGTGCCCGACTGCAGCTCGTCCGTCGAGGACTGTTCGAGGCCGACCGTGCCGAGGGCGTCCAGGTAGCCGGTGAACGGGCTGGCCAGGCTCCCGGACAGGGAGTAGGTGTTGTCGCCGTTCTGGCCGAACAAGCCGACGTTCACCCCGCCGACGGCCTTCAGGTGGTCGGTCCCTCCGCCGCCGAAGAGCCGGACCCCGTTGCCGGCGATGGCGGTCAGCGACGCCAGCCCGTTCCCGCCGTTGACCAGGGTGTTGCCGGTGCCGGACCGGTCGGTCAGGGCGTTCGCCAGCCCGGTCCCGCCGACGACGAGCACGTTGGTGCCGAAGGAGTTGTCGATCACGTTGCCGTTCCCGGCCCCGCCGAGGACCGTCGAGTCGAGCAGGTCGGCGGCGGTGAGCCGGTTGCCGTCCCCGGTCCCGCCGACGGCGAACACGTTCTTGCCGCCGGACGCCGAGACGAGGTTGCCGTCGCCGTTCCCGCCGAGGACGGTGACGTCGGTCCCGTTCACCGAGACGACCGTGTCGTTGTTCCCGGACCCGCCCAGGAGGGAGACGTTCGTGCTGCCGGTGTCGATCAGGTAGAGGTTGTCGCCGGACCCGCCGACCAGGCTGACGTTCGTCCCGCCGCCCGACACGAGGGAGGCGTTGTTGCCGGACTGGCCGAGCAGGTACGAGTTCGTCCCGCCGGTCCGGGTGAGGAGGTTGTTCTTGCCCGACCCGCCGATGAGGACGACGTTGTCGCCGCCGGTGGCGGTCAGCGAGTTGCCGTCGCCGAACCCGCCGACGAGCACCGCGTTGTTCACCCCGGTCACGTCGAGCGTGTTGTTCTTGCCGAACCCGCCGACCAGCTCGGCCCCGGACACCCCGGCCGAGGCGGCCAGGGTGTTGTTGTCCCCGAACCCGCCGATCAGGACCACCCCGGTGCTCGCCCCGGAGGCGGACAGCGAGGCGTTCCCGCCCAGCCCGCCGATCAGCAGTGCCCCGGTGGCGTCGGCGACCGACAGGCGGGAGCCGTTGCCCGACCCGCCGACGAGGGAGACGTTCGTCCCGCCGGTCGCCGAGAGGGAGGCGTTGTTCCCCGACCCGCCGATGAGCGAGACGTTGATCGACCCCGCCCCCGACACCAGCGAGGCGTTGGCCCCGGACCCGCCGACCAGCGACACGTTCACCGAGCCGGCCCCGGCCGAGAGGGAGGCGTTGCTGCCGGACCCGCCGACGAGGGTGACGTTCCGCGCCCCGGCCCCGGCGACCAGGGAGGCGTTGCCCCCCGACCCGCCGACCAGCGACACGTTCCCGCCGAGCGCGACCAGCGAGCTGTTGCTCCCCGACCCGCCGATGAGGGACACGTTCCGCGACCCCCCGCCGGCGACCAGGGAGGCGTTATTCCCCGACCCGCCGATCAGGCTGACGTTGGCCGACCCGCCGCCGGCCACCAGCGACGAATTGCTCCCCGACCCGCCCACCAGCGTCACGTTCGTCGAGCCGGCCCCGGCGATGAGGGAGGCGTAGCTGCCGGACCCGCCGACCAGCGACACGTTCCCGCCGAGCGCGACCAGGGAGCTGTTACTTCCCGACCCGCCGACCAGGGTGACGTTGGCCGATCCGCCGCCGGCGACCAGCGAGGTGTTGCCGCCCGACCCGCCCACGAGGCTGACGTTCCCGCCCAGCGCGACCAGCGAGGTGTTGCCGCCGGACCCGCCGACCAGGCTGACGTTCGCCGACCCGCCGCCGGCCACCAGGGTGGCGTTATTCCCCGACCCGCCGACCAGGCTGACGTTGCGGCTCCCCCCCCCGGCGACGAGGGAGGCGTTGCCCCCCGACCCGCCGACCAGCGACACGTTCCGCGAGCCCCCGCCGGCGACCAGGGAGGCGTTGTTCCCGGACCCGCCGACCAAGCTGACGTTCCCGCCGAGCGCGACCAGGGAGTTGTTGCCCCCCGACCCGCCGACGAGGCTCACATTGGTCGATCCGCCCCCGGCGACCAGGGAGGCGTTGTTCCCCGACCCGCCGACGAGCGTGACGTTGGCCGACCCGCCGCCGGCGACGAGCGACGTGTTACCGCCCGACCCGCCGACCAGCGACACGTTCCCGGCCGTGGCGACGAGCGAGCTGTTGTTGCCGGACCCGCCGACCAGGGTCACGTTCCCCGACCCGGTTCCGGCGACGAGGGAGCTGTTGCCCCCCGACCCGCCGATCAGGCTGACGTTACTCGACCCGGACCCCGCCACGAGCGAGCTGTTGTTGCCGGACCCACCGACCAGGCTGACGTTGCCGCCCAGCGCGACGAGGGAGGTGTTGCCGCCGGACCCGCCGACCAGCGACACGTTCGTCGACCCGGCCCCGGCGACGAGGGAGGCGTTGTTGCCCGACCCGCCGACCAGCGACACGTTCCCGCCGAGGGCGACGAGCGAGCTGTTGCCGCCCGAACCGCCGATGAGGCTCACGTTGCTACTGCCGGCCCCGGCCACCAGGGAGGCGTTGCTTCCCGACCCGCCCACGAGGCTGACGTTCCCGCCGAGCGCGATCAGGGAGGCGTTACCCCCGGACCCGCCGACCAGCGACACGTTCCGCGACCCGCCGCCGGCGACGAGCGACGTGTTACCGCCCGACCCGCCGACCAGCGACACGTTCCGCGCCCCGGCCCCGGCCACCAGGGAGGCGTTGTTCCCCGACCCGGCCGCCAGCGTCACGTTGGTGGCGTTGTCCGCCTTCAGCAGGTCGCTCCCGCCGCCGCCCACGACGCTCGCCCCGCTCCCGGCCGTCAGGGTGTCGGCCCCGGCGGTGCCGATGACCGTCTGGAAGGTGCCGGTCAGCCGGACCGAGTTGCCGTCCCCGTCGAACGGCTGGGCGGCGCCGGTCGTCGTCAGGTCCAGGGTGACGCCGTCCTGCCGGGACAGGTCGAGCGTGTTCGCCCCCGTCCCGGCGGCCACGTTCAGGACGTTCCCGGTGCTGGCGTCCACCGTCACGGGCACGAACCGGTTGGGCCCGGACCCGCCGGTCAGGGTGTCGTTGCCGGACGCGAAGAAGGTGTTCGGGCCGCTCCCGCCGACCAGCTCGTTGGTGCCCGAGTCGCCGAAGAAGACGTTGGTCGACGCCCCGCCGGTGAACTTGTTCGACCCGCCGACGGCGATGAACTGGACGGTGGTGGCGGCGGTCAGGGACGGGTCGACGAACACCCGGTTGTTCCCCCGGGCCAGAACGACCGCGACGTTCGTGCCCGTCAGCAGGTCGGCGGCGGTGACGGTCTTCTGCACCGGGTTGGCGGCGGTGCCGGCGGCGACCGCCTGGACGGTGGTGGCGATCTCCCCGCCCGCGCTGGCCGAGTCGGCCACCAACACCCGAACCGTCGTCGGGCCGGCCACCGGCGGGATGCGGAAGGTGAAGGCCGACCCGCCCGGGGTGTCGTTGATGTACGTCCGGCCGTTGACCTGGACGGTGTACCGGAACGAGTAGACCCCGGCCGGGTTGGACACCACCGCCTGGAACCCGGTGGTGCCGTCGGCGGCGGTGTCCAGGTACCGCAGGGTCGGCCTGGGCGGGGCGTGGGCGACGGCGAACGTCGTGGTGGCCGTCCCCGACCCGCCGGTGAAGTCGCGGACCAGCAGGGTCGCGGTGTACGTCCCGGCGACGAGCGGGACGACGCCCAGGGTCGGCAACACCCCGACCTGGGAGAACCCGTTCGGCCCGGTCACCGTCCACAGGTAGCTGGCCTTCGACAGGTCCGACAGGTCCGCCCCGGGCTGGGTGGCGGTGCCGGTCAGGGTGACGGCGTCCCCCTCCAGGATGGCGGTTTGCGGCGGGGTCGGCGGGCTGACGGCGATCGACACACCGACCGCCGCCGGCGGGACGACGGCGGACGTGCCGGCCGCCGGCGGGCCGGCCGTGTACGGGACGCCGCCGGCGGTCGCGGTGACGGTCACGTCGTACCGGCCGGGGCGGGCGGCCGGCACGGTCAGCGTGCCGGTGGTGCCGGTGTCGTAGGTGCGGGTGATCCCGTCCGGGCCGAACACGCTCCAGGCGTAGGTCGTGCCGACGGCGGCCGGGGCGAGGGCGGCCGACCAGGTGAGCGACTGCCCGGCGGCCGGGTTGGCCGTCGGGGTGACGGCCAGCGCGCGGGCCGTGGCCGCCACCCCGACGACCACCGGGTAGGAGGTCTCCACCCCGTTCGGGTCGGTGGCCGTCAGGGTGACGACGACCGTGCCCGGGGCGGACGGGGTGAAGGTGAAGCTGCCGCCGGTGCCGGTCGCGGAGCTGAGTGTGCCGGCGGTGGTGGTGGCCCGCCACGACAGGGTGTAGGCGGTGCCGGTGCCGGACCCCGGCCGGTTCGGGTCGGCGTCGGTGGCCGTCCCGGTCAGGGTCAGCGGCACGCCGGGCGGCGCCGCCGTCGGGCCGGTGATGGTCACGGTGGGGACGGACCGGGCGACCCGGACGAGGACCGGGGTGCCGACGCCGGTGCGGCCCCGGTCGTCGGTGACCGCCAGGGTGACGGTGTAGTTGCCGTCCGCGGCCGGGGTGAAAGCGAACACCCCGGTGGCGTTGGTCGCCTGGGTGACCGGCTGGCCGTTGTCCGGGGTGACGGTCCAGGCGAACGACAGGCTCCGCCGCAGGGCGGCGTCGGTGACCACCGCCTGCAGCTCGACGACGGTGCCGGCCGCCACCGCGGTGCCGGGGCGGACGACCACCTGGGCCGCCGGGGCGGCGGTGTTGTACAGGCTGACATCGTCGGCCCCGGCGGCCTCCGTCCCGTCCCGCACCGCCAGGGTGGCCAGGTAGAGCCCGCCGGCGGTCGGGGTGAAGGTCAGCGTCGGGGCGGTGGTGACGGTCCCGGCCGGGAGGGCGAACGCCGCCCCGCCCAAGGTCACGCTCCACCGGTAGGTGTAGGCCGGGACGACGGCGAGGCCGGTCTTCGGGTCGGTGGCGGCCTGCCGCGGGTCGGCGACCCGGCTGGTCAGGGTGACCGGCTGGCCGGCCACGGCGGCGAACGGCACCGGGGTGCCGAGCGGGTTGCCGGTGATCGTCACCCCGAGGGTGGTGGCCGACACCACGATCTGGGCCGAGGTGGCGGTCGTCACCCCGCCGCGGCTGTCGGTGACGGTCACCGCCAGGACGTAGCTGCCGACCCGCTGGGGGGTGAAGAAGAACGTCTCCTGGTCGCTCGCCCCGTCGGCCACCACGGTGGCGTCGGGCAGGGCGACCGGGGAGCCGTTGAACGTCACCGTCCAGGCGTACCGGTACGTCTTGCCCGGGACGGCGTCGGTCAGGACCGGGGTGAACGGGACGGTGACGCCGACCAGGGCATCGGCCGGGGTGGCCAGGGTGACGGTCGGCGGGACGTTGGACAGGATGCTCTGGGCGAACTCGGACGTGTTCCCGCCGGCGTCGGTGGCGGTGACGGTCACCACCTCGCTGGTGGTCGTGGCGACGCCGACGAAGTTGACCGACACGGCCGCCCGGCCGGCGGCGTCGGTGGTGACGGCGGCCGACCCCAGATACCGCCGGCCCTCGCCGTACCCGCTCGGGTCGGCGGCGTCGGAGGCGTAGAAGTCGAGGGTGTAGGTGCTGTTCGGGGCGGCGGAGAGGGTGCCGCGGGGGTTGCTGGTCGCCCCCCCGCCGACGAAGGTGAGGAGCGGGTAGTTCTGGTTGTTGTTGGGGCCGGCGTCGGCGTCGTCGGCGTCGTTGGTGGTGACGCCGTCGCCGCCGAGGTCGATGCCCAGCCCGGTGTTCGAGTGGATCGAGTTGCCGCGGATGGTGTTGCCGGTCGTCGTCGGGTCGAGGACGGCCACCCCCGCCGTGGCGTTGTAGGCGATCGTGTTGCCCGCCCCGGCCGCCGTGCTGCCGACGGTGTTGTTCGCCGCGCCGCCATCGACGCGCACGCCGTCGCTGCCGTTGCCCAGGGCCGCCGTCCCGGCCGCGTTCGTCCCGATCAGGTTCCCGGCCACCACGTTCCCGGTGGCGGCGACGCCGCTGATCCATACCCCGTAGGACGTGTTCCCGCTGATCAGGTTCCCGTCCCCGGCCCCCGGGCCGCCGACCTGGGTGCCCCTCACGCCCTGCGACGCCGCAAGCCCCTGGATGCCGATGCCGACCGCGTTGGGGATCGCGGCGGTGCCGGCCTGGTTCGTGCCGATGTAGTTGCCGCGGATGAGGTTGTTGTTGCTGGCCCCGCCGGAGTCGTTGATCGCGATCCCGTACCCCGCGCTGCCCGAGATCACGTTCCGGGCGGCCGCGGTGCTGCCGCCGATCGTGTTGCCCGTCGAGCCGCTATTGATGATGACGTTGAAGCTGGTGTTGCGGAGGGCCGCGGCGCCGGTCTTGTCCGTGCCGATCAGGTTGCCCTGGACGGTGTTGGAAGAGGCCGCGAACAGGTAGACCCCGGCCCGGCCGTTGCCCGAGATCAGGTTCCCCTCGCCCGCCCCGGTGCCGCCGACCGCGTTGCCGGACGCCCCGCCGACGAGCACCCCGTCCTGGGTGTTGGCCACCCGGGCCGTGCCGTTGGCGTCGGTGCCGACGTAGTTGCCCACGACCCGGTTCCCGGTCGCCCCGGCCCCCCAAATGGACAGCCCGACGACGTTCCCGCTGATCACGTTCCTGGCCCCGGCCGCGGTGCCGCCGACCGTGTTCGCGGTCGCCCCGCCGGCGATTAGCACCCCCGCGTTGCCGTTGCCCAGCCCCAGCGCGCCGCCCGCGTCGGTGCCGATGTAGTTGCCGAGGACGGTGTTGGCGGTGGCGGCTCCGGAAACCAGGACGCCGCTGCCGGCGTTGCCGCTGATGACGTTCCGCTCGGCCGCGGTGGTCCCGCCGACGACGACCCCGGACGCACCGGAGGCGATGGCCACCCCCTCGCTGTTGTTCCCCCGGTCGAGGGTGCCGGTGGCGTCGGTGCCGATGTAGTTGCCGACCACCAGCCCGCTGGTCGTGCCGGCGGAGTAGAAATACAGACCCGTGAGCTGGTTGCCGGAGATCACGTTCCGGGCGGCCGCCGTCGTCCCGCCGACGGTCGTCCCGGGGGTGCCGCCGACGAACACCCCGTACTGCCCGTTCCGGACCACCGTCGACCCGTCGCTGCCGAGCCCGATGGTGTTGCCGGCGATCCGGTTGTTCGTCCCGGCGGCGGTCAGGAGGATGCCGTCGAGGTCGTTCCCGCTGATGACGTTCCCGGCCCCGGCGACCGTCCCGCCGATCACGTTGCCGGTCGTGCCGTTCTGGAGCCGGACGCCCTCGTTCGCGTTGCCCCGGTCGAGCAGGCCGGTCGCGTCGGTCCCGATGTAGTTCCCCTGGATGGTGTTGCCGGTGACGCCGGGCCCGTCGAGGACGACCCCGGTCCCGGCGTTCCCGCTGATGACGTTGCGGGCCCCGGGGGCGGTCCCGCCGATCAGGTTGCCGGTCGCGTCGTAGACCAGCTCGATCCCGTCGCCGGCCCCGGTCAGCCCGGCCGTCCCGGCGGCGTTCAACCCGATCGTGTTGCCCTGGATGACGAACCCGCTGCTGTCGATGGCGATGCCGGCGACCGTCCCGCCGATCAGGTTGCCGGCCCCGGGGGCGGTCCCGCCGATGGTGTTCACGGCCACCGTCCCGTCCGTGCCGTTGAGCAACACGCCGTAATCGACGAAGGCGACCGTGCCGGCCGCGTTGGTGCCGATGAAGTTCCCCTCGACCCGGTTCCCGGTGGTCAGGGTGGGGGCACCGCCGGAGATCTGGATGCCGCTGGCGAAGACGTTCCGGGCCCCGGCCGCGGTGCCGCCGAACCGGGTGTTCGTCGGGCCCCGGTAGATCCACTCGCCGTAGTTGTTCGGCAGGTACACGGTGCCGGTCCGGTCGAGGCCGAACAGGTTCCCCTGGACGACGGTGTTGTTCGTGCCGACGCCTTCGATGTAGAGGCCGGTCGTGGTGTTGCCGCTGATCAGGTTGCCGGCCCCGGTGCCCGGGGTGGGGGTGAGCCCGCCGACCGTGTTGTTCGCCGCCCCGGCCTCGATCCAGACGCCCACGTAGTTCGGGACGGCGGCCGTCCCGGTCGCGTCGGTGCCGATGAAGTTGCCCTGGATGACGTTGGCGGTGGTCCCGACGCCGCCGAGCCGGACCCCACTGCCGGCGTTGCCGCCGATGACGTTTCCGGCCCCGGCGGCCGTCCCGCCGATGGTGTTGCCCGACGCCCCGCCGTCGATCTGGACGCCGCTGCCGGTATTCCCGACGACCGTGGACCCGTTCGGGGCGAGGCCGATGTAGTTGTTCAGGATGGTGGCGCCGGTGGCCCCGGCGCCGGTGAGCCGGATGCCGTCGCCGGTGTTGCCGCTGATGGTGTTGCGGCCGAGGATCGTGGTCCCGCCGACGGTGGCGTTGGCCGCCTGGATGATGATCCCGCCGTTGGCGTTGGGCAGTGCCGTCCCGGCCGCGGACAGCCCGATGGTGTTACCGCCGATCACGGCGCCGCTGGAGCTGCCGGCGAGGACGATGCCGGCGTCGTCGTTCCCCGAGATCAGGTTGCCGGAGACGCTGGCGTTCGGGGCGTTGGCGATGTCGACGCCGAAGGTGCCGTTGCCGCGGTCGAGGGTGCCGGTGAGGTCGGTCCCGACGTAGTTGTCCTGGATCGTCACCCCGGCCGCGCCGCCCGTCACGAAGATGCCGGACAGTTGGAAGCGGTTGACCGCCAGGCCCCGGATGACGGAGTTGGACGCCAACGCCGAGGTCACCGTCGGGCCGTACGAGTTGCCGGCGTTCTGGCCGCTCACCTCGATCAGCGGGGTGCCGGCGTACCCCGGCTGGGTGGTCCCGTCGAGCACGACCGTCCGGTTCATGACCGGGAGGGCCGAGGTCGGGGCGATGGTCTGGGCCCCGGTGCCGATCTTGAAGACGATCGTGTCCGTCCCGGCCACGGCGTTCGCGTTGGTGATCGCCTCGCGGAGCGAGCCGAGGCCCGCGTCGGTGGTGTTGGTGACCTTGAACAGGTACTCGTAGGCCCCGATGTCGGTGTTCCCGAACCGCGTCTGGGCGCGCTGGTCGGCCGCCGGGGCGCTGGCCGCGTTCCCGGCGTTGATCGCCGGGCTGTCGGGGAGCAGGGCCATCGTCCGGGTCGGGCCGCCGTTGTCGGCCAGCGGCCCCAGCCGCGGGTCGGTCACGCCGACGAGGTTGCCGCCCACCCCGTTGACCAGGCCGCCCGAGCCACCGGTGCCGATCAGGTTGTTCGACCCGGACACCGTCCCGTCGATGCCCCCCCCGGCCAGTTGGGCGGCGACGATCGTGTTCGTCAGGGTGACCGTCCCGCCGATGTTGTCCAGGTTGCCGGCGCCAGTGCTGGCGGAGTTGCCGCTGACGGTGCTGTTGACCACGCCGAGGGTGCCGCCGCCGGCGTTGGCGATGCCCCCGCCCCGCCCCGAGGTGTTCCCGGTCAGGGTGGTGTTGGTCAGCGCCAGGGTGCCATAGTTCTCCAGCCCGCCGCCCTCGTTCGCGGCGTTCGCGGTGAACAGGCTATCCGCCACGGTGGCCACGCCGGTGTTCCCGAGGCCGCCGCCGTAGGACCCGGAGTTGCCGCCGACGGCGAGGCCGGTGATCGCCACCGTGCCGTCGTTCCGGATGCCGCCGCCGATGAACGCCCCGGACCCGCCGGTGACGGTCAGCCCCGACAGGCCCGCCGACGCCCCGGCGTTGATCAGGAACACCCGGCCGGCGCCGTTGCCGTCGACCGTCACCCGGCCGGCCCCGGGGCCGGTCACGGTGGTCGTCGCCGAGTCGGTGAAGGCGATCTCGCCGGAGGTCAGGGTGATTGTCTGCGGGGTGGCGAACACGCCCGCCGTGTCGAACACGATGGTGTCGACCCCGGCGGCTACGTTCGCCGAGAGGACCGCGTCCCGCAGCGACCCGGCCCCGGCGTCGTTGGTGTTGGTCACGATGAAGAGGGCCGGGACCGCCCGGTCTTCCAGCGGTTCCACGGCCAGCCGGGGGGGCGACACCGCCCGGCGGATCGGGCGGGTGGTGGGGCGGGCGAAGACCTTGCGGATCCAGGAGCGGGGGGTCATGGGGATACCCTGGATTCGGACGGGGGGCGGGTCGTAACGAATCAGGCCGGCCGCGGGGGCCGGGGAGGAACGTCGGGGGGGTCAGGGCAGATCGGCGGCGCGGGCGCGGGCCGACATGCCGGCCCGGCCGGTAGCGACGCCCCGGGGTGCCGCAGGGGAACGGGGAGGCCCGGGGTGTGGGCGGCGCGGAGTGGTGCCGGGCCCCCGGGCACGGGGCGTGTCGGGTCCGGCGATCGACGGGCAGGGGCGTGCTGCGTCGTCATGAGAACGGCCCGGAACCAACCCGGAACCACGGCCGCGGGGCGGACGCGGCACACCCCGGGGCGGGTACGACCCGCCGCCGAAGCCCGACCGGTGCCGGAGCACCGATCGGTCCGGAGGAACCGCCGGCGGGCTCCGCCGGCGGGCGAGTGAGCTCAAGCTACTAGCAATGCGACGGACGCGCGAAATCACGCCAACATTTCGCCGAAGTTCCCGGCCGGCCCGGGTCACCTCCCCTCGACACCCCGCCAGAACTCGGCCGCCGGCTGGTCGTTGATCGTCTTGAGCGTCTTGAGCGCCCGCAGGACGGCCGCGTCCCGGTCGGCCCGGAAGGCGGCGAACTGGAGCGTGTCCAGCGGCATCCCCTTCAGCGGCGACAGGTCGGTGACGAGCGGCCCGGCGTGCAGGTACTCCAGCGGCAGTCCCTTTAGCGGGGACAGGTCGGCCGCCACCTCCGAGCTATACAGCCGCCTGAGCGTGGTCATCCCCGCGAGCGGCGACAGGTCCGTCACCTTCGTGTCGGCGATCGAGAGGATCCCGAGCGGCATGCCTTTCAACGGGGCCACGTCGGACACCCCGGAGCCGTTGCAGGCGAACTCGTGCAGCGGCATCCCCTTCAGCGGGGCCAGGTCGGTGACGGCCGGCCCGACGCTGAGGTGGGTGAGCGGCATCCCCTTGAGCGGCGTCAGGTCGGCCGCCGGCGTCCCGTCGAGGACCAGCCGGGTCAGCCGCATCCCCCGCAGCGGGGCGAGGTCGGCCACCTTCGTGTACCCGCAGTCGAGTTCGGTCAATGGCATCCCCTTGAGCGGCGACAGGTCGTAGACGAGCGAGCTGCCGAGCCGGAGGGAGGTCAGCTTCATGCCGCGGAGCGGCGTCAGGTCGTAGACGTTGGAGTTGACGCAGCTCACGCTGGTCAGCGGCAAGCCCTTGAGCGGCGACAGGTCGCTCAGCCCGGTCTTGCCGGTCGCCCGGACCTTGACCGTGCCGTTCGCCTCCTCGACCAGTTGGCCCTTGAACGCGTCGCTGCCGGAACAGGCGAGGGACCGCAGCCCGGGGAGGGCCCGGACCGGCGACAGGTCGAGGACGTGGTCGGCCGAGAACGCCAGCCCCCGCACCACGCCGTTCTCGACGGCGCTCTCGACCGCCCCGTCGAACCCGGGGTTCAGCTCCTGCAGGCGGCGGGCGACGTCCTTCACCTGCTCGACCGCCGGGAGCCCGGCGACGCCCTTCTCCCACGTCGCCGCGTCGGGGGCCGGCCGCACCCCCAGCCCGGCCTCCCGCCGGAACTCACCCCGGTCGTGGCGGGCCCAGAACTCCGCCGCCGGCCAGTGGTTCGGCTCCCCCGAGGGCTGGGGGTTGTAGTCGACGCCGACGGTCTTCAGGCTCTTCATGCCGCGGAGGACGTCCAGACCCCGGGCGATGTCCGCGGGGGTCAGGAGGACCTCTTCCAGCGGCATCCCCGCGAGCGGCCTCAGGTCCGTGACGCCGGTCCGGTAAATCAGCAGCCGCTTCAGCGGCATCCCCCGGAGCGGCGACAGGTCGGACACCGGGGTTTCAAAACAGACGAGGGCGGCGAGCGGCATCCCCCGGAGCGGCGACAGGTCGGACACCCCCGTCCGGTAGCACACCAGGGAGGTCAGCCTCAGGCCCGTGAGCGGGGACAGGTCGGACACCTTCGTCATGGTGATGTCCAGGCTTCTCAGCGACGCCATGCCCTTGAGCGGCGACAGGTCGGCCACCCCCGCGTCGGGGATGCTCAGGGACGTGAGCTTCACGTCCGCCAGCGGGGACAGGTCGGTCAGCCCCTGGCTGTCCACATGCAGGCGGGTCAGCTTCAGGCCCTTCAGCGGCGACAGGTCGGACAGCCGGTCGCCGGCGTCGCACTCGAAGGACTTCAGCCCCGGCAGGGCCCGCATCGGCGAGATGTCGGTGACCGTGTCCTTGGCCTGCCCGTGTAGGGCCAGCTCCGTCACCACCCCGCCCTCGATCTTGTGAGTCACCCGCCCCCCGCCAGCCCCGAAAGCCGGGTTGAGGTCCTTGAGGCGGGCGGTGACGAGCTGCACCTGTTGTTCGGCGGACAGGCCGGCGACGACCCGCTCCCACGCCACCGCGTCGGCCGGGATCGGCTTCGGGGCAGTGCCGGCGGCCTTCGCGTCCGGCGGCTCCTGGCTGACCCGCACGACCCGCCGGCCGTTCCGCTCGACCGTCACCAGCTCCTGGCGGACGAGCTTGCCGCCCTTGGTGGCCTCGACCGTGTGCCGGCCGGCCTTCAGCCGGATCTCCTGGACCCCGGCCCCGGTGATGACCAAGTCCGACCCGTCGACCTTGACGCTCACCCCGGGGTCGTCGACCTCGACGACCAGCGTCCCCTCGGGGGACAGCAGCCGGATGACGGTGCCGCGGACGTTGGTGACGCCGGCCGCCTCGGAGAACCCCAGGCCGCCGAGGAGGAGCAAGACCGCGGCGGCGAGGGCGGCCACCAACCGGCGGGACCGCGGGCCTCCGGCCCGCATGCGGGCCGGAGGCCCGCGGTCCACGGACGGATGTGCCGGCTCCCTGTCGGCGAGGTGCCGCGCGAGCAGGTCGGCCACCTCCCGGGCGGACGGGAACCGGTCGGCCGGGTCCTTGGCGTGTAGCTTGCCGATCAGGTCGCACAGCCACCCCGGCGTCTCGGGGGCGAGGTCCCGGACCGGCGGCGGGTCGTCCTCGGCCACCCGCCGCAGGACCGCCAGGGCGCCCTGGGCCCGGAACGGTGGCCGGCCGGTGGTCATGACGTACAGGACGCTCCCGAGGCTGAACAGGTCGGCCCGGTGGTCGACGTGCTCCCCCTTGGCCTGCTCCGGGGCCATGTACATCGGGGTCCCGGCGACCTGCCCGCTGTGGGTCAGGGTGGCGTCGTCGGCCGCCCGGGCCAGCCCGAAGTCGGTCAGCTTGACGTGCCCGCGGGGGCCGCTCTCGAGCAGCACGTTGGTCGGCTTCACGTCCCGGTGGACCAGGCCGTGCTCGTGGGCCGCGTCGAGCCCGTCGGCGAGCTGCCGGCCGACCCGGGCCACCTCGGCCGGGTCGAGCGGGCCGGCCTGGTCGAGCCGCTGCTGGAGCGTCTCCCCGGGGATGTACTCCATCACCAGGTACGGGAGCGGCAGCTCGCCGGCCTCGTACACCTGGACGACGTTCTCGTGCCGGACCCGGGCCGACGCCCGGGCCTCTCGGAGGAACCGCTTGCGGGCCGCCGGGGTGACCGCCAGGAGCGGGGCCAGCACCTTCACCGCCACCACCCGCTGGAGGGCCTCGTCGAACGCCCGGAAGACGACCCCGAACCCGCCCCGGCCGAGGACCTGGAGGACCTCGTAGTGGCCGATCCGGCCGAGCGACCCCGGCCGCCCCGGCGGGGCCAGGAAGGCGAGCGGGTCGGGGGCCGGCTCGGGCCGCCCGGAGTCCCCGGCCGTCGGGTCCTCGTCCGGGTCCGGGGTCGGTACGAAGGCCCGGGTGGCGGCGTGGTCGGGGGCCGGCAGGGCGACGGCCGGGACGGCCAGGAAGTCGCCGGCCTGCTCGTGGGAGCGGAGCAGGGCCTCGACCCGCCCGCGGAGGGCCGCGTCCGCCCCGCACGCTCGGCGGAGGTGGCGGGCCCGGGCGGCCGGGTCGGGCAGGTCGATCGCCGCCAGGAAGAGGTCGCGCTCGGTCATCGCGGCGGGTCTCGACGGGTGCCGGCGGGGCGGGGGATGACCAACCACCAATGCGTCGTCGCGGCGGAATCACGCCAGAATTCGTCAGGCCCCCGGGTCGGCCCCGGCGGCGGTCAGCTCGCGGTGCAGCCAGGCCCGGGCGAACGCCCACACCCGGTCCGCCGTCCGCGGCGACACGCCCAGGACTTCTGCCGCCTCCGGAACGGTCAGTCCGCCGAAGTGGCGGACCTCGACCAGCCGGGCGGCCAGGGGGTCCTCGGCCGCCAGCCGGGTCAGGGCCGCGTCCAGGGCGACGAGGTTGTTGAACCGCTCCGGGTCCGGGGTCGGGGCCGTGACCGGGACGGCATCCAGGCCGACCCGGCGGCGGTCCCCGCCGTGCTTCCCCCGCTTCTTCTTCCGGGCGGCGTCGACCAGGATGCGGCGCATGGCCTCGGCGGCGGCCGCGAAGAAGTGTCCGCGGCCGTCCCACCGGACCCCGTCGGCCGACCCGACCAACCGCAGGTAAGCCTCGTGGACCAGTGCGGTCGGCTGGAGGGTCTGGTCGGTCGGCTCGTCCGCCATCCGGGCGGCGGCGAGCTTCCGCAGCTCGTCGTAGACCAGAGGGAGCAGCTCGCCGGCCGCCTGCCGGTCGCCGGCCGCGGCCGCGTCGAGGAGGCGGGTGATGTCGGGCATCCCCGTCGAGTGTAACACCTTCTCGCGGCGGGACAACGGTAAAACCGCACACCGATCACGACGCCCCCGGCCCGACCATCCCCAGGTACGCGGTGCCGTGGTGCCGGACCTCGAAGAAGTCGGCGTTCTCGGCCGCCGGCTTGTACACCTCGAAGGTCCGCATCACCCCCAGGGTGGCGGCGCTCTCGAGCGCCCCGACGAAGGCGGTGGACCGGTCGAGGAAGTACGGCGACCGGGCCCACCGTTCCATCTGGGCCGCGGAGAGGAAGAAGCAGCCGGCATGGGGGTTCGTCGTGGTGCGGAACACGACCGGCCGGCCGAGCACCTCGGCGGATAGCTCGGCCTGGCCCGCCGGCGGCCGGAACCCGGCCGCGTAGTCCGCAGGGAGGTCGCCGTCGACGTACATCTTGTCCACGAGCGGGTGCGGGCCGGCCTCGAACCGGTTCGGTTGGAGCAGCCGGCCGTCGCCGAACCGGTTGCGGAACCAGTCGAGCTTCCGGAAGTGCCACGGATCGGTCATGACGATGTCGTCTTCCAGGTAGCAGTAGTAGTCGTACCCGCCGAGCCGGTCCCGCAGGACGGCGTGGCACTCGTACCCGAGCAACGGCGGGTCGGCGTCGGTTGGGTGGTGTGCCCAGCCGGTGACGGCCGGGGGGAGGGAGCCGAGCAGGTGGTTCTCGCCGGCGGTGCAGACGACCACGTCGGCGGTCGCATCGCCGGGCATCCGGTGGGCCTGCCGGTCGGCGTGGGACAGGACGCACGCCCGCGGACAGGCCACCTCCCGGATGGCCGTCAGGCAGGCGGCCAGCGCGTCGACCCGCGGCCGGGGGTCGCGGCCGACCGACCCGTGGGCCCGCCCGTCCGGGGCCGCCCCGACCGGCCGGAAGTAGTGCGGGATGACGAACAGCGCCTTCATCCGGTCGCCTGCGTTCGGACCTTGCGGACCGTCACCGCGTCCTGGTACAGGTGGAGCATCCGCGGCAGGCACGCCTCCAAACTGTAGCTCTCGCGGATCATGGCCGCGCCGTTCTGCCCCAGGTGCCGGTAGTCGGCCGGCCGGTCCAGGACCTGTTCGATCCGGTCGGCCATCGCCTCCACGTCGAAGAAGTCGGTCAAGAGGCCGTTCTCCCCGTCGCGGATCATCTCCCGCACCGGGGCCGTATCCGACGCGAGGACGGTCGCCCCGCACGCCAGGGCGTTCATCAGCGACCAGCTCAGCACGAACGGCACCGTCAGGTAGACGTGCAGGTCGGTGACGGCAAACAGGTCGGCCAGCTCGCCCGGCGGCAGGGTGCCGGTGAAGTGGAACCGGGACAGGTCGTACTCGTCCCGGGCCAATACCCACTCCTTGAACGACTGGTTGCCGGTGAACTCGGCGTCCCCGCCGTAGCAGACCCGGTCGTCGCCGACCACGACGAAATGCACGTCGGCCCGCCGCCGGCAGACGACGTTGGCCGCCCGCATGAAGAGGTCGAACCCGCGGATCGACTCCATCCCGCGGGAGACGTAGGAGACGAGCTTGACGCCGTCGGCGACAGCGAAGCGGCCGAACCGCCGGGGGCGGCCGGGCTGCGGCCGCCAGACGGCCGTGTCGACGCCGTCGAAGATCACCCGCACCTTCGGCCGGTACGTCCACGGCAGCCGGTCCCGCTGCCAGGCGGTCGGGCTATAGCCGAGGTCGCAGGCCTCCAAGTCGAGCAGGAGGACGGCGTTGCGGGCGTGGGCCCGGAGCCGGTTGGCCTCCGGGTTCGGGAACTCCGGGCGGTAGTCCATGTCCGCCCCGGAGGTGTGGTAGTAGTACTCGAAGTAGTTGACGATCGGGCAGTCGGTGAGTTCCCGCAGGTAGGCCGTGTTCAGGTAGCCGGAGTGGCCGACGACGAGGTCCGGCCGCAGGTCCGGCCGGGCCTTCAGCGCGTCGAAGACCGCATGGCTGTGCCAGACGGCGCTCTCGAACGACCGGCTGCTGTAGTGGGTGGCCTCGGTCGCCCCGCCGCGGAGGGCGTACTGCACCCGCTCGACCCCGTCGTCGAAGCCGGGCGGCGCTTGAGACACGAACGTGCAGCGAAACCCGTGCGTCTTGGCCAGGTAACTGGCGATGTGGCCGAACTGGGCGGGAAATGTCTGGTGGATGAAGACGATGTTCATGTCAGGTGGTGGACGGCGCGGCCGCCGGCGCCAAGTATTCGGTCGGGCGGCTTAGGCCGTGTGGGCGGCGGGGTGCCCGGCACACTGTAGCGGGGTCCTGGGCGGCCGGGGCGGCCCGGCGGGACCCTCGCGGGGCCGCTAAACGACCGGCCAGCCGCACCCACTGCCCACACGGCCTCATTCTGCTCCCGACCTACTTCCCGATCCGGTAGAGGTGCTTGTCGGTCCGGATGAACAGGCTCCCGCCGGAGATGGCTGGGGTGCCCAGCACCTCCTCGCCGAGGTCGTTGGTGGCCAGCGGCTCGAACGTCTCCTTGTCGGCCGGGAGCACCGTCGTGACGCCCTTCTCGCTGGTGACGTACACCTTCCCGTCGCCGGCCACCGGCGAGGCCGAGGCCGCTCCCTTGGTCCGCTCCTTGTAAAGCTGCTTGCCGGTCTTGGCGTCGGCCGCCGTCACGAACCCCTGGCCGTCGACCGTGAACACCTTGCCCATGTACACCAGCGGCGACGCCATCCCCGGCCGGGCGGTCCGGGCCGTCATCGCCGGCTTCTCCTCGGCCCCCTTCTCGCCGAGTTTGACCGCCGCCACCCCGCCGGCCGGGTAGTACAGGAAGCCGCCCGCGATCGACGCCGTCGGGATGTCGCCCTTGGCCTCCTTGTACACCCACCGCTGCTTGCCGGTCGCGGCGTCGTAGGCCGTCATCCCGCCCGGCCCGGCGAACAGCACCTCGGTGGTGCCCCCGGCCTCCCGGACCAGCGGCGTCACCCAGTTGATCGCCTTCGGCCGGTCGGCCTTCCAGACGTTCTTCCCGTACCGGGTGTCGACCGCCGCCAGGAACGACTCGCCGTCGTTGTCCATCGGGACGATCAGCCTGTCCCCGACCAGGACCGGCGACGCCGCCATCCCGACCTGGTTGGTGATGGTCGGGTAGTCGCCGACCAGCGACCGGTACCACCGCAGCGTCCCGTCGGCGTCGAACGCGGCCACGTCGCCGGAGGCGAACAGGGCGTACACCCCGGTCTCGTCGGCCACCGGGGTCGGGGCGGCCATGCTGCTCATCGGGTGGCAACTCGTCGGCCCGGTGGCCAGGAGCTGCCGGTGCCACAGCTCCTTCCCGGTCGTGGCGTCGTAGGCCAGGACGTGGAGCTTGTCGTCCCGCTTACCCGACGCGCAGGTGACGTACACCCGGTTGCCGACCACCACCGGGCACGACACCCCGCGGGCCGGCAGGGCCGTCTTCCACTTGACCCCCTTGTCCTTGCCCCACTCGACCGGCAGGCCCTTCTCGTCCGACACCCCGGCCGCGTTCGGCCCCTTGAACTGGGCCCAGTCGGCGGCCGACAGCGGCAGCGAGAGGAGCGACAGCCCGACCGTCAGCATGAGCCGGTGCATCAGTTGTCCTCCTTGCGGACGGTCGGGTTCGGGTTGAAGCCCAGCGGCACGGGCTTGCCGTCGGCGTCGAGCTGGGCCAGCCCCGGCAGCCGGCCGCCGGTCGGGTCGCACACCCGGGCGGCGAACTGCCACTTCTGGGCCCACGGCTGCTTCTGGTCGTTCTGGCAGACCTTCACCACGATCACGTTCGGCCCGGCCTTCAGCACCCCGGCCCCGACGTTGTAGTCGAGCTGCTCGCCGTGGTGGTATTCTTCCCGCTCGAACAGCTTCTTGCCGTTGAGGAAGATTTGCACCGCGTTCTGGGTCGTCACCCGGATCTCGGCCGGCGTCTCCTTCTCAACCGTCACCACCGCCAGGGCGTAGGCGGCCGCGTCCTTGTGGACGCCGATCGCCTTCGTCAGGTCGACCGCCCCGATCTTGTCGGTGGTGGTGTGCGGCTTCCACGTCACCTCGGCATCGGCCTTCCCCTTGAAGGTCCCCTTCGGCTCGGTCAGCGTCTCCGGCGGGTGGCTCACGGTCAGGGCCTTCCCCTGCTCGCTCGGGAACGGCCCGACCAACTGCCAGCGGTTGATGAAGGCGTAGTGCTCGGTGACACTCACCGGCGACTTGTGGTCGTCCTCCAGCTTCTTGGCGATGGCGTCGACCTGGTCCTCGTCCCGGCTGGCCGCGAACAGCTTCAGCAGGCCGGCCTTGGCCGCCGCCGGGTCGGCCTTCTCCAGCTTGGCCAGCTCGGCGGCGATTGCCTCCCGGCGGAGGTCCGGGCTCTTGTCGTTCAGGAACCCCGGCAGCAGCCGGCCTTTGGCGGCCGGGTCCTGTTTGCCGAGCAGGTCGAACGCCACCCGCCGGGCCGACGGGGCGTTCTTCGTGTCCTTGGTGAACGCCTCCAGCTTGCCGGCCGGGAGCGGCCGGCCGGCCTTGCCCTCGGCCTCGGCGATCGCCACCACCGCCGCCCGCAGCCAGTTCCCGGCCCGCGGGTCGGCGTCGTCGATGGCGGCCAGGGCCGGCATCAGGGCCTCGCCCCCGGCCCCGACCAGGGCCCTCCAGGCCGGGCCGGCGGTCTCGTTGTTCGTCCCCTCCCGGCCGACGCCCTTGAGGGCGGCGATCGCCCGGTCCACGTCGCGGTCGGCCGCCGGCAGCGGGGCGGCCAGAACCAGCGCGGCGAGCGCGGCCCACCATTTCGCCTGGAACCGTCGGGTCATCCGCATCCCCTTCACACTCACGGTCGGGTCGAGCATGGCAGCTACTCCCCCCTCCCCCCGCACGAGTCGGCAACCATTGCCGACGTAGTCGCTGACAGGATCACATGTTGCGTCATCCGGGCGGCTTTACCATCCTGCCGTGACCGGTCACGGGTGATGACCGAACTCGTTCCCCAGACAGGGCTTCGATTAGGTCTCGTCCGTTGCCGTCCCCTGTCACGGTCGTCACCCTCGGGTCCGAACCACCCACCGCTACCCGAGCGGCAACCGGCCCCCGCCGGTAACCTCCATTTTCCTCCGCAGGTCGGCGAAGTAGGAGGTCAGTTGTTCACTATTCTTCACCACCCCGCGGGAGCACGACCCGGAAGAGCAACCGCCACCCGTCCCGCACGACGAGCACCCACCGGCGGTCGTCCCGCAGCCCGGCTTGCCGCACCCGGCCGGCTCGGGCGGGTCCGTCGCGCTCGGCGTCCGGGACAGGTCGAGGAGCCGGACCGCCAGCCCGAACCGGTCGGACAGGGTCGCTAGCAGCGGGTCGGCGTCGCACCCGGCCCAGGGTAGGGCGTGCAGGACGGCCGAAGCCCCGTCGAGCATCACCTCGACATCGACGAACGCCAGCGGCAGGTCGGCCCCGGCAACGGCCGCGGCGTCCAGCAACTCCCGCCCCACCGCCTCGTTCCTGACGACGGCCGCATCGTCCTCGGGCGTGATGGTACGGAGTAGGTCGCCGTCGGGCTCGTCCGTCCCGGTCGTCGCGCACAGGACGGTGCCGACCTCGACGCCGCGCGGGCCGCGGACGACCACCCGCCCGCCCCGCGGCGGGGCGGCGTCGGACCGGAACCGGCCGACGAACCCCGGCCGGCCGTACTGGACCAACACCACCTGCCCCATGAGCCCACCCCCGGGGCTGTCGCCCCGGGCTCTGTTGTCGCGGCCCTTCGGACCTGAAGAGCCGGGTCGCTTGAGGGCCGAAGGCCCGACACAGCATAGCCCGGGGCGACAGCCCCGGGCACGCTCACCGGCTCGGCTCGTCCTCGAACCCGAGGAACTCGCGCATCTGTCGGTCGTACTCGCTCTGGCCGAACTCCGAACTCAGGTCGAGCCGGAGTTCGTTGATGACCTTGATGCTCAGGTCCTTGAACCAGAGATTCCAGCACGCCGAGCAGATCGATTGCTGGATGCGGACGCCGATCTCGTCCGGGATCGGCGGGGCCGGCAGCGGCTTGGCCCGCTTCCCCTCCATGCACCCCGGCCGCTGGCAGCGGAACCCGGTGTCCGGGCCGTCGTCGGCCGTGGCTGATGCGGCCGGCTTCGGGACCGGGGCCCCGAGGCCGGTCAGGAGCTTGCCGATGGCCTCCTTCGGCAGCCGGTCGCCCCGCTCGTCGGCCACCGTGTGGCCCCGGGTCAGGACCTCGACCGCCTTGCCCTTCTGGCCGGCGGCGATGAGCGACTCGCCGAGCAGTTGGAACGCCTTCGAGAACTCCGGGCTCAGCTCCAGCGTCCGCTCGAACGACTGGGCGGCCTCGGCGTGCTGGCCGTCCTCGGCCAGCAACTGCCCGAGCCGGAAGTGGCCCAGCTCGTTGTCCGGGTCGTCGGCCGCCATCTTCCGGAACTGGGCGATCCGCTCGGCGAGCTGGCTCATGGTGGGGTCTCGGGTCGCAGAGGCGGAAAAAGAATTTCGACAGGATAACAGGATGAAACAGGATCAATATCAACATCCTGTATTTTATATCTTGTTTGTCTTGTTACCCTGTCAAGAATCCGCTTGTTTTTAGTTTGCCGGCAGGACGGTGAGCGGCATCTCGGAGGTGGCCTTCTTGTTGGCCACCCGGTCGGTGGCGGTGGCCCGGACGGTGAACTTCCCGGGCCGGCTGAGGAAGATCGGCAGCGACAGCTTGAACGCCACGTCCTTCTCGTCCAGCACCCGCTCGGCCTTCGCGTCCTGGACCTTGACGACCGGCTTGGCCAGGATCGGCTGCCCCTTCTCGTCCAGGATTTGGTACTCGACCAGCACGTCCGGCTGCTTGGTCCGCGGGTCCCGGGCGAAGACGACGGCGGTGTGGTTGACGTTCAGGGTCTGCCCGACCACCCCGGTGGTCGGGGCGACCAGCACCCCGTTCGGGTCGTGGCTGGTGTACGCCTGGACGAGCCCGAACTCCGGCCGGGCGACCTCGAACTTGACGGACGCGGTGGCCCGGGGCTTCTCCTCCGGCTTGGCCCCCGGCCCCTTCAGGTCCACGGCGGTCAGCTTGCAGGTGTACACCCCGGGCGGCTGGTCGAGCCCGACGGTGATGAACGCCCCGGCCGGCATCCGGCCGCCCCGCAGCAGGACCAGGGTGGCCTGCTCGGCCGGGTCCTGGCGGAAGGCCAGCTTGCCGGCCGCGTCGGACACCTCCAGCCCGATCTGGTAGCGGGTGGCCCCGTCCGGGTCGATGGTCAGCCCGTCGATGTCGTACCGGACGTACAGGATGTCGCCGGGGATGACCCGGCCGTCCTTGCGGGTCGGCCCGAGTTCGCCCTGGGTGTACCGGACGTTCCCGAGCTGGAGGCCGCCGGTGGCGGGCGGCTGGGCCGGGGCCAGGCCGACGGCCGCGGCCAGAGCGAGCGGGGTCCACATGGCGGGGCGGTCCTCCGGGCGGGTGCTGACGGGCTCATTGTCGCCGGGGGCGGCGGGCATGACCAGTGGAGCGGGGCACGGCTCGGGTTTGGTGGCACAGGCAGGAATGCCCGTGCAGGGTAGCAGCACAGGCAGGAATGCCTGTGCCACCGAGAGCGGGTTCAGCCGGGTGGGGACGTTCGGCACTTGGTCCGACCCGGGCGATTTTCCGCCCGGCCGGGCGCGAACCCGGGTAAAATGTCGGTGTCCGAACAGGATGTCGTGCGTCCGTGGCACGACGGGCTCAAGGCCTCCGGTGGTTCGCACTGGTACGCGGGTCGCCGCTGGCGTCACCCGAAGTAAAGGAGGTGATCCTGTGAGTAGTAGTTGTTACCAGGGTTTGAAGGGCCGGCTGGCCTAACGGCCGCATCACGGGTGGACCGTTAAGCCGGCCTACCCACCGGACCCCCGGGGCCTCAAGCCCCGGGGGTCTGTTTTTTCGGGAAGCGAGCGCACGCGGATGACGCGGATTGGAGGACGCGGCGAACACGCGGATCGGTCCAACCGCTGATTCCGGTCTGATCCGCGTGGGTCCGCGCTCTTCTCCACGTCATCCGCGTGCCATGTCTTCGATTCTCCCCCACAACTCCGCCGGGACCGGCATCACCGACAGCCGGGGCAGGCGGACCAGCTCCCAGTCGGCGAACGCCCCGTCGGCCTTGATCGCGGCCAGCGTCACCGGCCTTCCAAGCGGCTTCACCGGCTTGACCGTCACCACCACCCGCTTCCCGGCCGGGTCGCCGGGGTCCGGGGTCGGGCCGGCCGTCACCTCCATCACCCCCACCACGGCCTTTTCACCGCCGGTGTGGTAGAGGAAGGCCCGGTCGCCAGGCTTGGCCGCCCGCAGGTGCTTCTGGGCGACCGGGTTGGCGACGCCGTCCCAGACGGTCGAGCCGTCCCGGGCGAGGTCGGCGAACGAGTAGCAGTCCGGCTCGGTCTTGAACAGCCAGTTGGCCATGTGCGTTTCCCTAAGCGTTTTCTGAGGCCCGACCGTGAGGGAGGGCTCCTTCGGGAAGCCCTCCCTCACGGTCGGGCCTCGGACGGTCGGGTTGTACCGGATCGGGTATCCCGCCCGCAACCGACGTTGCGGCAGGGTAGGGGGGCCGGGCAGAATCCGGCCGTTTTGTGAAGGTCGTCGGTGCGGCCGGCCGATGTACGCCCGGCGGTAGCGGTGGCAGGCTGATCCTGCCACGATGGTGGTGTCGCCCGCCACCCGCCGGAGGTGTCGGCCATGAGCGTGCTCCCGGACTGGATGATCGAGCGGGACGTGAAGATCGAGCCGTTCGCCCCGCAGCAGCACCGCCCGGGGGTCATCTCCTACGGGGTGACGAGCTACGGGTACGACGTGCGGGTGGACCGGAAGTTCAAGGTGTTCACGAACGTCTGGGGCCGGGCCGTCGACCCCAAGCACTTCGACGCCAAGTCGTTCGTGGACATCGAGGCCGACTCGATCCTGATCCCGCCGAACAGCTTCGCCCTGGCCGAGACGGTCGAGTACCTGGAGATTCCCCGGGACATCCTGTGCGTGTGCGTCGGGAAGAGCACTTATGCGAGGTGCGGTATCATCGTGAACGTAACGCCCCTGGAGCCGGAGTGGCGGGGGCGGGTGACGATCGAGATTTCCAACACCACGCCCCTGCCGGCCAAGATTTACGCCGGCGAGGGAATTGCTCAGATCATCTTCCTCAAGGCGCAGGATGTGTGTCGGACCAGTTATGCCGACAAGAAGGGTAAGTACCAGGACCAGGCCGGGCTGACCCTGCCTTTCGTCCCCGGAACTACCCCGCCGGCCGGGTAGCCGGGCAAGAATAACGGTTGCCGTCCGGGCCCGGTCCGGATTTCGTGCTGTACACGGGATCAATCGTCGGGTACACTTGTCCACGCCGGTGGCCCGTCGCGTTTCGCCGACGCCCGATCCGTAACCCACTGCCGCGCTGCGGGGTTCGACCCCGCGGGCGGTCTGACGCGGACCCCGCCCCATGCAGATCACCCGCCGGTTCACCCGCGAAGGCCAGGACCCGTTCGCCGCCTTGGAGTTCGCCCCCCGGGACTCCCGGATCGTCAACCCGAACGGGTCGGTGGTGTTCGAGGCCAAGGGGGTGCTGGTCCCGGCCGGGTGGTCGCAGGTGGCGGTGGACATCCTGGCCCAGAAGTACTTCCGCCGGGCGGGTGTGCCGGCCAAGACGGCCCACGTCGCCGAGGACGGCGTCCCGGCGTGGCTCCAGACGAGCCGGGCCGAGGCGGATGACACGCAGCTCGGCGGGGAGACGGACGCCCGGCAGGTGTTCCACCGGCTGGCCGGGTGCTGGACGTACTGGGGGTGGAAGGGCGGGTACTTCGACAGCCAGCGGGACGCCCGGGCGTTCTACGACGAGACGTGCCACATGCTGGCCGCCCAGATGGCGGCCCCGAACTCGCCGCAGTGGTTCAACACCGGGCTGCACTGGGCGTACGGGATCGAGGGGCCGCCGCAGGGGCACTACTTCGTCGACCCGCTGACCAACGGGATGACGCGGTCCACGTCCGCCTACGAGCGGCCGGCACCCCATGCGTGCCTGCCGTACCACGCCCCCGTGACGACCCCGGCCGGGCCGATCCCGATCGGCGAGATCGTCGAGCGGAACATGGTCGGGCTGCCGGTCTACGACAAGTCCGGCGTCACCCGGGTGGTGGCGGTCAAGTACAACGGTGTGAAGCCGGTCTACCGGGTCCGGCTGGCCAACGGGAATGCCATCGAGGCGACCGCCGACCACCTCGTCCTGGCCAGCGACGGGCACAAGACCGAGCGGCGGTGGGTCGAGGTCGGACGGCTCCGGCCCGGGATGCGACTGACCCAGCGGACCGACACCGAGATCGCGGCCGGGGGCGAGCACCATCCCGCGGCCGAGGCGGCCCTGGCCGGGTGGCTCCAGGCGGATGGGTTCGTCGGCCAGTACGACCACGGGACGAACCGGAGCCTGACGGTCGAGGCCATGACGGTCAACGCCGGCGAGCGGGAGTACGTCGCCGCGCTCGTGAATGAGGTCTTCCCCGGTGCTCACCGGCACGAGCGGTCCGCCCACAGCCAGGACGACCGGCTCGACATCCGCCGGCTGCGGCTGTACGGCGAGCACCTCCGGCCGTTCGTCGAGCGGTACGGGCTGCTCGACCGGCGGCTCGACATGCAGGTGCCGGCCGCCGTCCGGACCGGCGGACACGCCGTCGTCGCGGCGTACTTGCGGGCCGTATTCCAGGCCGACGGGTGCGTCCGAATCCGGCCCGAGCGGCAGAGCAGCGACATCGTCCTCGGGACGATTTCCCCGAAACTGGCCGTCGGGGTGTCGCAGCTCCTGCACAACCTCGGCATCTACAACCGGGTCCAGCTCTGCGACGACAGTCGGGAGGACCGGCAGGACTACTACCACGTCGTCATCGCCTGGAAGAGCGAGAAGGAGAAGTTCGCCGAGTGGGTCGGGTTCGTCTCGCCGGACAAGCAGGCCAAGCTGGTGACGGCCCTGAACATGCCCGGCCGGTCGGTCGCCCGGCTGCGGGGCGAGGTGGTCGAGGCCGTCGAGTACGTCGGCGAAGAGGACGTGTACGACATCGAGACGGAGAGCCACGACTTCCTGACCAGCAACGTCGTCGTCCACAACTGCTTCATCCAGCAAGTAGACGACGACCTGGTGAACGAGGGCGGGATCATGGACCTGTGGGTCCGCGAGGCCCGCATCTTCAAGTACGGCAGCGGCACCGGGTCGAACTTCTCGGCCCT
>JAIEQO010000080.1 GCA_019747655.1 Gemmataceae bacterium
CAGAAGAAGTTCTGGCCGAAGCTTTACGACTACGCCCAGCCGGCCGAGGGGGAGACCGCACAGCTCATGGCGCAGGTCAAAGTCCACCGCGAGTTCCCGGGCAACCTGGTATCGTTCGACGCCGCCTACGAGCGGGCGGTAGACAACAACTATTGCGACCGACCCGTGAAGGCCGCGGCAGGGGACGACCTAGTTACCCTGATGCTCTCGACGGCAAAGACCGGGGACGACATCAACCACGCGAACCGAGTGATGAACAACCTCAGAGGCCCGTCGCACGACCCCGGTACCCCAGGCGACGACGAAGGGCCGAAGTTGTAGGCTCGTGTCCCCCACCGGGTATCGGGCGTCACAATCCGGGCGGCCGCGCGACATCGGGTGGCTCGGTGAGATCACAACCCGCAGCCAACCCTGAACGAGACACGCCCATGTCCAGCAAGTTCAAGGTGCCTCGCGAGTTCCTGCTCGTGCTGCTGGCGCTCGTCGTTCTGGGCGCCACCCTCGTCGCCTTTCGCATGAAGAAGGGTGAGCCGGCGGGCATTACGGAGGAGCCTCGACAACCGGCGGTTGAGCCCGACCGGCCCCAGAACTCAGAACCGACACCACCCGCCCCGCCGGTACCGGCCGGACAGAATCCGCGTCCGCCGGCTCCGAACTCCGACGGTGCCAAGGGTGCGGCTGACCAGGCTACGGCGGTGAAGCAGGTGATCGACGAGCTCGACCGCGACCTCGAAGGGAACGACGTCAAGCCGGGCGGGACGGTGGCGTGGAACCAAGGGGCGCTCGCGGACCCTCGTGAGGCACTCCGCCGGCGGCTGGCCGAGTCCAACCTGACCCCGGAGCAGCAGAAGGCCGTCGAGGAGAAGGTCCGCAAGACCGTCGAGGACGAGTTCCGCGCGTACCTCAAGGCCCAGGAGCGGGGCTGGAAGCTCAACGAGCTGCCCGACCGCAACCTGCGGTTTACGGCCGCCATGCTGCCGGACACCCCTGACCCGGACACGGACTTCGAGCTCCTGCTCAACTTCTCCGGCGTTCGGTACGTCGACCTGAGCCGAGTGCGGTGGAACGCGGTGTCGGAGGCTGGGTTCCGGCACCTCGCCGCCGCGAAGAAGGTGCAGGTGCTCAAGATCCCCGGGTACCCGCTCACCCGGCCGGTCGCCCAGGTGGTGGCGTCGCTGAAGCAGCTCGTCGAGCTCGACGCCCCGAACGCCCGGACCACGGACGACGGGCTCCGCGAGCTGGCCGTCCTCCCCGCGCTGCGGGTGCTGAACCTGGCCGGCACGCGGGTGTTCGGCGAGAACCTGGACGGAGTCACCTTTTCCCGTCTGGAGTCGCTGTCGTTGGCGAACACCGGGTTCTCCGGCGGCGGCGTCCGCCCCGACACCTTTCCAGCACTCAAGCGGCTGAGCCTGACCGGCACGACCTTCACCGGCACCGGGCTCACTGCTCGGGCGTTCCCGGCCCTGGAGGAACTCGACCTCAGCGGTTCGAAGTTTGTCGGGGACGCGAGGACCGGGGACGCCTTCCCGGCTCTGAAATCACTCAACGTGCGGGAGTCCGCGTTCACCGGCACGGCTCTGGCCCAAGCCACCTTCCCCGCGTTGACCACGTTCACGGTCGGCAAGGCCCGCATCGAACGCCTGCCCCGGCTGCCGGCCGTCGAGCGGATCGACCTCAACGGCGCCACGATCACTGAGCCCGGGTGGGCCGACCTCGCTGGAATGACGACCCTTAACTCGCTCGACGTAGACGGGGTGCAGGTGACGGACGAGGCGGCGGCCGCCCTCGCCAAGCTGACCCGGCTGGAGACCCTCCGGTTCAGCCCGTCCGGGCTGGTGCTCTACCAACACCTACCGGCGTTTGCCAACCACACCCGCCTGGCGCTGCCGGACGCCACCCCGTTCTTCCCCCGGCGGAAGTTCGACCTCCTCCTCCCGGCCGCACCGGTGAAACATTTGGCGGGCTGGCAACGCTTGACCGCCCTCGACCTCAGCGGCTACGCCACGTACGACGCGGACCTCGCCGCGGTCGGCCGGATGACCGGGCTGGAGCGACTCGATCTGACCGGCACCAACGTCACCTGGGCCGGCGTGGCGCAACTCGCCTCCCTCCCCAAGCTCCAGTCGCTGACGCTCGCCAAAACCGCGGTCACGGACGAGGCGGTGTTGTACGTGGCTGCGATGGCCGAGACGAAGGCGCTCCGGACGGTCGACCTCACCGAAACGAAGGTGTCCGAGGCGGCCCGGGCTTGGCTGCTCGACCGCTGCCCGAAGCTCACGGTCGTCCCCGCCCCCGACGACAAGGTCCGCGGCGTGGAGCCGAAGCTCGACCGGGCCGCGGTCGGCAGACCACTCGCCGCCTGGCCGGAGGAGGCCGACGGTGCCGTCGCCCTGGCCGTTGCCGTCCTCCGAGCGGGGAACGACCCGGCGAAAATGGTGCAGACGCTTACGACCCTCGACGGCCAGGGCCGACTCAAGCCGTCCAAAGACCCGGCCGTCGACGAGTACGTAAGCTACGTCGTCAAGGCTTGCTTGTTGTGGAACCGCAAGGTGGCCGAGCACGTCCTTTCGAGTGCCGCCGAGAAGGACGAGTATTCCGCCTTCGTTCGCCAGACCGCCGTGTCGATCGCAATGCGGGAGAAGTTCGGGCACGACCTGGTGTACTCCCAGGGCGTACGACTCCTGAAAGCGGCGGCAACGGCGGGGCCGCCACTGTCCGCGGACGACGAAGCCATCATCCAGCATGCCACCGCGTTAGCGGCCCTGCTCCCGGCAGACCAGGCCAAGCGGGCGCGGGAATTCCTGGCCCGCCTCGGGGCGGCCTCGCCCCGCTTTTCGAGTCCCGCCCTCAAGGGCGCCGCGTACGACCTAGTTCACGGGAACCGGAACGGCCTGCCGGCGTGGCGGTGGTCGGTGACCGACCTCAAGGCCGACGCAAAGACCGGCAGCGTCACCAGGCGGGTGAGCCGACTGCTCCGGCCGGAAAGCACCCTCGAACTCCCCGCCGACCCGCAACGGAGTTACCCCCGGGTCACGTTCCACCCGAACCTGCGGGAAGTGGCCGTGTGGTCGGCCGCCGTCGGCATCCGTGTTTACGACTTGGCGACCAAAAAGGTTACTCGGGAGTTCACCGACTCGGGCGTGACGATCGGGGTAGACAACCTGAACTGGTCGCCGGACGGGAATTGGCTCAGCTACACGCTCCCGGACCGGTTCGTCGTGCGGCGGGTCACGGACGGGGCCCCGGTGATCGACAGAACCGTCGAAGGAACTCCAGCCCACGCCTGGAGTGCGGACGGCGTGCGGGTCGCGACCGTCTCGACAGCCCCGAAAACGAAGATCCTTAGCGTCGCCGTGTTTGACCCCAAGACGGGCAAGGAGGTCGGTCGGCTCGACGATGCGGACGGACGCCTCGCCGGCAGCCGGGTGATCGCACTCGGGTTCGGGGGGGACGGGTCGGTGCGGCTCGAAGGTGCCACCAAGGCCGAAACGCGATACGGGGCTGTTCTCGACCCGCAGACCGGAAGGGGCAAGTTTACGGACCCGCTCGGCTGTGACGACCTTCTCACGGCGGGTGGGCGGCTGGTGGTCGTTTCGAAAACCAAGACGCCGGGCAAGACGGTTTTCACCGATGCGGCGTCTGGCGAGCAGATCGCTGCCATGACCGGGGACGCTCACTCGCTCGCTGGCAGCCGCGACGGCAACCTCCTGTTCGCGCTCAGCCCGGACGGCTGGTGCCGGGTGACGAACGTGAAGGGGCCAATCGAGCTCGCGCCGGTCTGGGCGGTCGGAGGAGAACTCGTCCCGCGTGAGTACAAGCCGCGTGCTCTCCGGCACTCCTCCGACGGGTCACGGCTTGGGGTCTCGTTCCTCACGACTGCCGCCGACAACTTGACCCTTCACGTCCGGGTCTGGAGCACCGATCTGACGGCCGGATCCGATGTTGAGGAGCCTCTCTCGCTGGAGCATCCGGAGAAGGTCGATTAGGGAGAGCCTGAGATGGTGTAGCCCAGGCTCACCCCTTCCAGAGCCGGAGTAGCTCCGCATTACCCTCTTCCGGCGGCGGTTCTAAGGCGTCCGTCATGAACACCTCAACCACTCGGCGGGCTTCGGCCAGGGCGTCGGCCGCGAACGACACTTCGAGGGACGCCCAGAACGCCCGGCGGTCGTCGTCGGTGACATCCGGGTCGGCGAGAAACGCCCGGTATGCGGCCCACACCTCGGAAATGTCCGTCATCTAATGCTTGGATGCCGAGTAGAGCGACACCGCCGCGTGGTACACTGGGGGCATGTGCGGCCGCTTCGTCCAGGACGCTCCCGTCGAGGCCATCGTCCATCGGTTCGGGATTCCCGAGCGGGGCGGCGTGCCGGAGCTGCCTGCCCGGTACAACGTCCCCCCGACTCGGCCCGCGTATGTCGTCGGGTACAACCCGCAGAAGGCCCGGCGGGGCCTCGCCGTGATGAACTGGGGGCTCGTGCCCCGGTGGTGGCGAAAACCGCTCAAGGAGGCGACCAAGCCCATCAACGCGACCGCCGAGGGCATCGCCGAGAAACCCACCTTCCGGGAGCCGTTCCGGTCAAGGAGGTGCCTCGTTCCGGTGTCCGGGTTCTACGAGTGGGAGAAGCGGAGCGGGACCAAGGTCCCGCACCTGTTCCGCCCGGTCGGGGACGACCTCTTCGCCCTGGCGGGCGTCTGGGACTACTGGCCCGAGGGCAAGCTCTTCACCTTCGCCGTGGTCACGACCACCCCGAACGCGGTCGTCGAACCCCTCCACGACCGGATGCCGGTCGTCCTCCCGCCCGAGGCGTGGGAGGCTTGGCTCGACCCGGGCACGCCGCTCGCGGATGTGAAGGCCCTCCTTCGCCCCTTCCCCGCCGACCGGATGACCGAGTACCCCGTCAGCCGGCTCGTCAACTCGCCGAAGAACGACGGGCCGGAGCTACTTGTTCCGGCCGCTTGACCGAACCGCATCAATTGCACAATTAGGCAAACTTTAGCGTTCTCGTCCGGTTCGCCCCGGCCCCGCCGTACCTGGTAGACTCACCGGATTTCGACCCTTCCCGCCCTCTCATTTTTTGCCCCCGGGCAACCCTCCCCCGCATTGTTGCGGGAGCGGGACACCGTCCGGCTACATACCCCCGGGGCCGCCTCCGCTGGCAGGCTCCCGGCCCGCCGCCGACGATGCCGCTGTCGAAACGCCCGGTTCGACCCGGCCGAGCGGCCTCGACCAAACTCGGGTCGGGTAGCGGATACCATCCGGGCCGGGGGGGCGGCCTCCCGGTGCAGGTGTGGGTAGGGAGTGACCCGGCCGTTCCGGGTACGCTCCGGCGGGTAACCTGCCCGGCTAAATAAGGGCTCCGGGCCGCCGAACGCGGCCCACAACCAATCGGGAGGTAGCAGCGATGGAATGGGTAGCCATCACCGGCGTGGTGGTCGGGCCGGTGGCCGTGGTCGGCCTGGTCGTCCTCGGGGTGTTCGCCATCGGCCGGGACCACTGGTTCACCGGCAAGGCGTCGAAGGACGGCATCGAGGTCACCAGCGGTCCGACGGCCGAGCCTAAGCCGGCCAAAGAGTGACCGCCGGGGCGGGGGTGGGCGGTCCGGTTATAACGCCGACCGCTCCGCCCGGGCTCGAGCTAGGGATGAATCGGACCTACCGCACGAAACCGCCTTTGTGGTACATAAAGGAGGTTATGCACGGCTAAGACGAGCCTCCGACCGCGGGGCGAGGAAACGGCGGTTGATGCCGGGAGGGCCGTGCGAAGGAGGAGCGTGACCAAGACGAAGCCCGACCCCGTGACCCGCATCCAGGCCCTCGCCCGCTCGTTCCCCGCCCTGTCGGGAGCACCTGGAGTGATACTGCCCGGCATCGACCCGTGGGACCCCGACCGGCTCGACGCCTGGGCCGGGGAGATGGTCGCCCACCAAGCCTGGGGCCGGCGGTCCGCCGCCCTGTTCATCCTGTCCGTCTGGGACAACGACCAGACCTGGGCGAGCGGCCGGTTCGACCCGGTGTGGGCGATGGGCAAGTGGGCCGACGGCGACCGGGCGGCGTTCGCCGCCTGGGCCGCCGCCCCGTGGTGGAGTGACGGCGGGAACGCCGTCCGCCGGCCGCGGCGGGATTCCCGCGAAGGCCGTGAGCGGTTCGGCCGGGCGGGGAGCGGGACAAAGACGCCATGACGGTCGGGAAAGTCGAGATGTGGTTCGACACGCGATGGGAGGAGGACGGCCCCGCCCTGCTAGGCCGGTTCCGCCGGCGGGCCCTCGCCCAGGGCTGGACCGTGGAGGAGGTCAACCGCTTCGTGTACAGGGCCGCGGTGAACGGTTATGACGACCTCGCTCGGGAGCTGGCGTTCTGGGTCATTCCCACCCCGCCCCCGACCGAGTTCGGGAAGGAGGGCCGATGACCGCCGAGCGGGTGTCGGTCAGCCGGCTCAAGGCCCGGCTCTCCGAGTGGCTCGGGAGGGTCCGGGCCGGGAAGACCGTCATCGTCACCGACCGAGGGAAGCCGGTCGCCCGGCTCGAACCGGTGAGCTGGGACGACGACCCGGACGGCCACCTCGCCGCCCTGGTCGCCGCCGGCCTCGCCCGCCGGCCGCTGCACAAGCTCGGGGCAAAATTCTTCGACGGCCCGCGGGTGAAGGACCCGACCGGCCAGGTCCTACGAGCATTACTCGCCGAACGGGAGAGCGGCCGATGAGCGGCGAACTGGTCGTGGTGAACAAGCACGATGAGGCGGTCGCCCTCGACCCCCGCTCGGTCCTCCCGCCCGCCATCCGGCAGGCCGGCCCCAAAGCCGAGGAGAAGTTCTTCGAGTTCTTCGCCGCCCGCATCCGCAACGTCAACACCCGGATGGCCTACCTCCGGGCGGTCAAGAAGTTCTTCGCCTGGCTCGAACCGAGGGGGCTGTCCCTCCCCCAGATTCGCCCCCTCCACGTCGCCGCCTACGTCGAGCAGCTCACCAAGGGCCGCTCCGCCCCGACCGTGAAGCAGAACCTGGCCGCCGTCCGGATGCTGTTCGACTACCTGGTCCTCAACCAGGTGGTGGAGATGAACCCGGCTTCCGCTGTCCGCGGGCCGAACTACTCGGCCAAGAAGGGGAAGACCCCGGTCCTCGATGCGGACGAAGCCCGCCAGCTCCTCGACCGCATCGACACGACGAGCGTGGTGGGTCTGCGGGACCGGGCGGTCATAGGGCTCATGGTGTACACCTTCGCCCGGGTCGGGGCGCTGGTCGCCATGAACGTGGAGGACTACTACCCGCAGGGCAAGCGGTGGTGGGTGCGGCTGCACGAGAAGGGCGGCAAGCTCCACGAGGTCCCGGCCCACCACAAGCTCGAGGAGTTCCTCGACGCCTACCTGGAGGCGGCCAAGCTCTGGGACCAGAAGAAGGCCCCGCTCTTCCGGACTACCAGGGGGAAGACCAAGACGCTCACCGCCCAGCGGATGACCCGGCGGTGGGTCTATGAGATGGTGAAGCGGCGGCAGCGGGACGCCGGCATCGAGACGGCCATCGGCTGCCACACCTTCCGGGCCACCGGCATCACCAACTACCTGACCAACGGCGGGACGCTGGAGAAGGCCCAGCAGCTCGCCAACCACGAGTCCGCCCGGACGACCAAGCTCTACGACCGCCGGGACGACAAGCTCTCCCTCGACGAGGTCGAGCGGATTACCATCTAGCGGCCCTGGCCGATCACTTCACGATCGCCTTGCGGAGCACTTGCTGGAACCCGGCTGTCACGCCGGGCTGGCTCGACTGCATCTGGACGAACAGAACTGCCGCCACGCCCAGTTCGGGGTCCGCCCAGCTCTCGGTCCCGTAGGCCCCGCCCCACCCGAACGCCCCCACCCCGCGGCCGCCGCCCTTGGCCTCGTCCTCGACGACCCGGACCCCGAGGCCGAACCCGTGCCCGGCCGTCAGGGGCGGGAACCACTCGGCGAACAGCTTGCCGACGTGGTTCCGGGCCATCAGCTCCACCGTCCCGGGCTTCAGGACCCGCTTGCCGTTGAGCGACCCCTTGTTCAGGAGCATGACCTCGAACTGCATGTAGTCGTGGGCCGTGCTGAATAGGCCGCCGGCCCCGGAGTGGTACTTCCACGGCCCGTCGCCGAACAGGGGTTTCTCCACCCGGAACCCGTCCTTCCGGCTGCTGTGGATGCTCACCAGCCGACCCTTCTTCGCCTCCGGCACGTTGAACGACGTGTCCGTCATGTCGAGCGGCTTGAACAGGTTCTCCCGCAGGAACTCGTCGGCCGGTTTGCCGGACGCGATCTCGACGATCCGCAGGAGCGTGTCGAAGCCGTCGACCGGGGAGTACCGGAACTTCGTCCCGGGCTGGAAGTCCAGTGCCGCCGCCCCGAGGCGGGGGACGTAGTCGGCGAGCGTGTCGTCCGGCTTCCGCTCGACCGTGTTCACCAGCGACCCGTCGCCGCCGCTCGACAGCCCGGACGTGTGGGTGAGCAGGTGCTTGATGGTGACGTCCCTCTCCGCAGGGACGAGCTTCACGCCGCTGGCGTCCTTTGCTCCCTTCTCGGCCACGGCCACCTTCTGCCCCTTGAACGCGGGGATGAACTTGCTGACCGGGTCGTCCAGGGTGAGCTTGCCGCGGTCCATCTGGATCAGCACGGCAACCGCCACGACCGGCTTGGTGCTCGACATCATCCGGAACAGGTCGTCCTTGCACATCTTCGCCCCCGTCGGCGCGTCGCGGACTCCCTGGGCCTCGAACCACACCAGCTTGTTGTGCCGGGCGACCGCGGTGACGGCCCCGGCGATGACCTTCTCGTCAATGTTCTTCTGGATCACCTCCCGCACCTTGGTCAGCCCGTCGCGGGACATTCCCACCGTCTCAGGCTCGTGGAGGCTCCAGTCGAACCGGTCATTGGGGTCGTCGGCGGACACCGCCCCCGGCAGGAGCACACCGGCCGGCAGGGCGATCGCCGTCCTCAGGAAGGCCCGGCGTGAGTCCGTTGCCATCACTTCATTCCTCTCGTGGGTGAGTCGAGGCCGTCGCCACGCGGCGGGTGGGGTCGGGATCACCGGCCCGGCTTGGTCAGCCCCCGCTGCCCGAGCCAGTCGCCATACCGGTCGATCCAACCGTCCACCGGCAGCCCCTTCCGGGCCATGCCGAACCCGTGGCCGCCCTTCTCGTACAGGTGCAACTCGGCCGGGCGGCCGGCGGCCAGCCACGCCCCGTACAGCCGGGCGCTGCTGGCCTCGGCGAGCTGGTCGTCGGCGGCGCAGAGGACGAACAGCGGCGGGGCGTCCTTGGGCACCTTGATCTCGCCGAACACGGGGGCGTAGACGTGGGCGGCGAAGTCCGGGCGGCTGTCGGCGTCGTAGTCCGTCGCCGCGGACCGGGTGACGATGCCGCCGGCCGAGAAGCCCATGATGCCGATGCGGTCCGGCTTGATCCCCCACTCCTTCGCCCGTTGGCGGACCACCCTGACCGCCTGCCGGCCGTCGGCGCAGGCCGCCGCCCCGGCCTCCCGCATGTCCTTCTCGAGCGCCCGGGCGGCGTCGCTGGTGAGGTCCCGGTCCTTGAACTGGAACAGGGTCAGCAGGAAGGAGGTCATCTCCTTGCGGTACGCGTCGTCCGCCGCCGGGGTCTCCTTCAGCCGGTACTTGAGCACGAACGCCGCCACCCCCCGCTTCTGGAGCCACTCGGCGACCTTCGTGCCCTCGTTCTCCCAGGACAGGAAGCGGAACCCGCCCCCGGGGCAGACGATCACCGCCGCCCCGGTCGCCGTCGCCGGGTCCGGGAGGTATGGGGTGAGCGTCGGCGTGGTCACGTTCCGGACCGTCGTCTCGCCCCCGTCCCGGGACTCGACCTCCGTCTGCGTCCAGCCCTCCGATCCCGGGGCCACGCCGGGCCAGATCGGGATCGGCTTCCCCGCGGCCCCCGGGGCCCAGTTGGCCGGCTTGCCCACCCAGGTGGGTTTGTCGTCGGGTTTGTCGCCGGGCTGGTAGACGGTTCTGAGGGGGTAGGGGAAAATCGGCCGCTGGGCCGTCTTCCCTCCGGGGACTTTGGTCTTCCACGTGATCTGCTCGGGAGCCCGGCCGTTTTCCACCCACAGGACCAGAGAGTCCAGCAGTCCAACTGACCCCTCCATCATGTGGTCGATGCCGGGGACCAGGAACAGCCGGGCGAAGGGTTGCACGTGCTCGAGCCCGCCCATCCGCTTCACGACATCCTCGTAGTACCCGATGGGGCCTTCCGGCGGGACCATCTGGTCCGCCATGCCCTGGACGACGATCAGCTTGCCTTTGCGGTCGCACAGCCCGCTCAAGTCCGGCGACGGGGCACCGAACAGGGAAGCGTATTGCTCATCTGACTGTCGAAACAGCAGTTCATATTTTGCCGTCGTGAGCGTCTTCCAGTCCCACTTAGGGTCCTGGAGGAGGAAATACATGACCCATTCGCTTCCCATGGTCGGCGGCTTCGCCGCGAACTCGGTGAGGTCCGAGCCGCGGGGAAACCCGTGCGACAGAAACTTGCCGTCGCGCGTGCGGGGCCCGTTCCAGATTCTGCGGACGACGTCCGCGTCGGCCTCGGTGAACGTGCTGCCGCCGACGGCCTTCCCGACGAGGGCCTTCGGGTCCCAGTCGCAGCGGATCGGGTCGTCGATGATGCCGTCGGCGGCGCCGTCACCGGCGTCGCAGGCTTCGATGGCGGCGGCCGTGGCCGCCTTCAGCTTGGCCGGGGAGACCGTGTGCTTGGCGTCGAGCATCACGACCTGCGGCCACAGGTGGGTGAGGATCACCCGGCCGTACTCGATCGCTGGGGCCGCGGAAAGGACGCCGTCGTAGTCCCCGGGGTACCGCTGGGCCGCCTGGATCGCCTGGCGGCCGCCGTTCGAGAGCCCGCAGAAGTAGGAGTAGCGGGCCGGCTTGCCGTAGAAGGCCTGGGTCAGGGCCTTGGCGATCACGGTCATGTCGTGGACGGCGAGGTGGGAGAAGTTCCGCAGCGACTGCCAGTCCACGCGGCCGTCGGGCGTCATGGCGAAGGCCCCGTCGACGCTCGCATCATGACCCCCGTCGGTGGCGACCGTCACGAACCCGCTCGCGGCCGGAATCAGGGTGAAAAACTCCACCCCGCCGGCGAAGCCCACGCCCCCCTGGCCGAGGAGGCGGCCGTTCCAGTTCTTCATCGGCAGCGCGACCCAGACCTTCACCCGGTCCGTGGCCGGGGGGTGCGTGACGGTCAGAGTCACCCGGCAGACGGTCTTGTCGGCGGTGATGCTGTCGACCGTCGTGTTGGGCAGGGAGACCTTGCGTAGGTCGTCGGGCGGGCAGGCCGGCAGGGCGTCCTTATAGATCGGCTCGGGGGCCTTGCCCACCGAGTACGTGACGAACTGCCCGAAGGCGGACGCCGTACAGGCGGCGACCGCGAGACAGACCACCGTCGGTACCAACAGCAACCGCGTCATATCATTCCCCCAACAGAGCCGAGTTCCCGACGCCCGCTCGGCGGCCCGCGCCCGGCGGATTCGCCGGGGCCGGCGTCCGGTGTCCCCGTTCGCGGCCCGGTATACCTCAGAGACCGGGCCGCCGTGACGCGCCACGGCGGCAACCCGTCACTTCTTGGCCGGGGCGTCCTTGCCCTGAGATGACTGGTCGCCGAAGAGCTTCCCGGCGTTGCCGAAGGTCCTGGGGACCTTATGCTGTTCGACCGTGTGCACCGACATCTCCTGGCGTTCCGTCACCAGCCTCTGGAGGAACGCCGCGATCTCGTGGCGGTTCTCGATCAGCGGTGAGGCCGCCACCACGTGGTCCCCGTCCGGAAGGTCGACGAACCACTTCGGGTAGTCCGGGCCCGGGAACTTGCGGCAGTAGTAGGCCGGACCGTACCCCGAGAACGGCCCCTGCACCTCGTCGTAGGTGACCAGTTGGTCCTTCGCCCCGTGGAAGAACAGGATCGGGGCCGGCTTGGACTTGAAGGCGAGCGGCGTGTCGGCCTTCAGCCAGAACGCCCCGGCCATCGAGATCACGCCGGCGTACCGGAAGCCCTTCGGGAGGTGGGCCCGGGCCAGCTCGGTGTCGTTGGCGACGTTGAACTCGGCGACGAGCGAGTTGGTCGCGCCGGCGCTGCCCCCCATGATCACGATCCGGTCCTTGTCGACGTTCCACTCGTCCGCGTGCTTCACGACGTAGGACGTGGCGTCGAACAGGTCCTCCACCCCCCACTCGATGGCGCGGAGGTACATCGCGGTTCCGTTGGCGGGGGTGAACTCCTTCTTGTCCTTGGCCTCCTTGACCCCCGCGCGGTAGTCGATCGGGATCACCGCGTAGCCGAGCGAGGTGAAGTGGCCGAGGAGCGACGGGCCGGCCGCCCCGGTCCCCCGGCCGTTCTCCCACCCGCCGCCGATGGAGAAAATGATCACCGGTCGCTTGCCGGGCGCCGTCACCGACGGGTCGACGAACCGGTCCAGTTTGAGCGCCTGGCCCGCCTTGGTGGCGTATGTGAACGTCGCCTTCTCAACCCTACTCGCCGGGCCGCCGCCGCCCGCCGGCTTGTCCTCGTCCTTCTCCTTGCCCTTCTCCCGCTTGGCGGTCCACGTCCCGGCGAGGTCGCCGTACTTGACCTCCCCCTTCATGGCGTCCTTGTCGACCGTGCCGGTGTAGACCACCTTGCCCTGGTCGAGGTCGAACCCGAACTCGACCTTGTCCCCCTTGACCGTGCCGGTCACGTCCTGCTCGCCGAAGGACCCCTTGTACTTGCCCGTGATCTTCTCCCCGTCCTGCTTGAGGGTGAACTCCGGCTCGCCGGTCTGGCCGCCGACCTCGACCTCCACCTTCCACGTCCCGGTGACGTCGACCTTGTCCGGCTTCTTGTCCTGGGCATTCAGGGCCGCGGACGGGGACACGCACAGTACCGCGAGACAGAACGCGACCGACGCGAACTTGGTCATGACGCTCCTCCTGTTTAATATTTCGGGTGACTATCGTGACCCGTTTCACCACCACGTTGGGTAGAAACCGTTAGCCGCCGGGGTTGGGGTTACCCTCCGCGGACGCTAGCCCGGCGAGCGTCGAGCGGATCATGCCGGCGATCGTGGCCACGGTCGCGGCCACGCCCCGCCCCAGGTCGCGGCGGAGCAGCTTCCACGTGTACACGTCCGTCGCCACGACCAGGGCGTCGAGTGCCGCCTGCCGGGCCTTCTCCCCGGGCGGCTCCAGGTCGGCGGCGAACGCCCGCGCGATCCAGTCGCGATGCCGGCGGCGGCCGAGTGTCAGGGGCTCCCGGAGCGCCGCGTGTCGCCCCTCCGCCGCGAGCAGGCGGATGATCGTGTCGCCCGTCCGCTCGTAGTCGTCGACCAGGTTGCGGGCGAGCCGGTCCGGGTCGCCCGGCGGGGTGGCGCGGCGTTCCCCGGCGCTGCGGACCATCGCGCCGATCGCCTCGACGAGCAGCCCGGCCTTGCCGCCGAACCGCCGGACGACGGTCTGGACGGTCACGCCGGCGTCGCCGGCGACCTGGTCGAGCGTGATCTCGTCGTACCACTGCTCGCCCAGCCGCTTCAGGAACGCCGCGACGATGCGCCGCCCGGTCGCCGCGGCGGCCTCCGCCCGGGCCGTCTGACGGTACGGACGGGTCGGGGATGCGGTTTTCATGAGAGTACTACTCACCTCAATGCGGGGAGGTTTCAAGCGTTTCCGTATTCCCGGCGGATTCGTCGTAAACCGGTGGGAGCCCGCCCGCTCGGGCACGGATGCGGCACGAAGACGCCCGGGAACTGTCCCAGGGCACGGGGTGTGGGCCAATCCGACCGGCCGAAGGAACGCGGGCCCACGGCACAAGGGGGCGTGGAAGGCTTAGTAGTTCTTTTCGGGAACCTACGGTTCCCGGAACCCTCTCTTCAAAGACATCCCTCCCCGGCGCTGGTTGGCTGACTGCTTCGCCTGCCGGCCGGCCCAGGTCAGCACCGCTCAGGACTCCCTCGGGCTCAAGGTGGCCCGGTAAAACCCCCGGAAGCCGCCCTCCCTGCCTCACGGACCGACGATTAACGCCCCCCTTCCGTCGCCCTCGGTCGCCGTCGCGGTGCCAACAGTGAACGTTAAGCACCGCGACGGCGACCGAGGGCGACGGGTGACCGAGGTTGAAGGGGGAGACCACCACGGGGGCGAACACCCTCGCCCCAGGCCCCCGGTTCGTGATACGCTACCGGTATGGCCACCGACCTCACCCTCACCCCGACCCCCCACACCCTGGACCTGACCGGGCTCCCCGAGCCGTTCGTCCGCCAGGTCGAGCAGCTCGTTCGCCAGGAGCGGGCCAAGCACGGCCCGCCCCCCGGGACGAACGGGAGTCCCGCGGCCCCGGGCCGCCACGACGAGCCGGCCGATGCGGACGGCCAATCCAGCGACCCACTCGGGTACGCCACGTTCCCGGTCGAGAAGACCGTCCGGGCGACCTTCGCCTACGCCGGCGAGCTGCAACCGATGCCCGTCCCGGACCTGGACGACTGACCGCCATGAAGCCGTTCTTCGTTCGAGTCGAAGGCGAGGGGCTCGCCCAGGGGGACGTACTCGCCCGCTGCCCGGTCCCCCTGTTCCCGGACAACTTCGGGGACGGGGACGGTCCGGAGGTCGTGCCGTACCAACGCGGGGACCTGATCGTCGTGACGCAGAGCTGCGACCTGGAGAACAAGAAGGCCCCGCTCGTCGCCCTCTGCCCGGTCTACGGCCTCGCCCGGCAGGCCGCCATCGACCCCAAGTTCGCAAACCCCAAGGAACTCGACCGGCTCCGGCGGGGGGACTACGTCGCCCTCCACATGCTCGCCTCGCCGGAGGACCCGGCCGACAACCGGGGTGCCCTCGTCGTCGACTTCCGCCAGATTTACAGCCTCCCGGTCGGGTTCCTGTCCGCCCACGCCGCCCGCCTCGGGACGCGGTGGCGGCTCGACTCCCCGTTCCTGGAGCACTTCTCCCAGGCGTTCGCCCGCTTCTTCATGCGGGTCGGGCTGCCGTCGAGCATCCCGGAGTTCAGCAAGAAGTAACCCGCCGCGGCCCCGACCGATGCCCCGCCGGCTTCCCATCCGCCCCACCGACCTCACCCCCGCCCTCATCCTGGGGTGGGCCGACGCCTTCCATGCCCGTTACGGCCGCTGGCCGAGCCGGGGCGACGGGCACCCTTAGCCTCCCCGACTCCAACTGGTCCCGCGAGCAAGGTGCTCGCGTGGCGGGAAGCCTACCCCTCCCAGGAATGACGGGGATTGTCGGGCACTAGAATGGCCCCGGAAGTCAAGGAGCCCGGCTCATGTCCGAGGTAGTGCGGATTTCGGTCTCGCTCGAAGGCGACCTCCTGGAGGCGTTCGACCGGTACGTCGAGAACGGCCGATACGCGACCCGCAGCGAGGCCGTCCGCCAGCTCGTCCGGGAGAAGCTGACGGCCGTGACCTCGGCTTCCGATAACGCCGAGGTGGCGGCCAGCCTCACCCTCGTCTACGACCACCACCGGCCGCGGCTGACTCAGGCCCTGGTGGACGCCCAGCACGAGGCCGGTGTCCTGGTCATCTCGGCGATGCACGTCCACCTAACCCACGACCTGTGCATGGAACTCATCGCCCTCCGCGGCCCGGCCCGGGAGGTCGAACGGCTGGCCGGTGAGTTGGGCGGGATGAAGGGCATCCACCAGGCCCAACTCGTCGTCGTCCACGCCGCCGCCGAGGGACCGGCCCACGGCCACCATCACCCGCATCCGCACCCTCATCCCCACGGCTGAAGGGCCACACCCGGGCCCGCCTTTCACATCCCTTTTTGGTTGCCGCCTGGTAGTACGTTTCTACGATGCGTATTACCGCCGGCGGAGCCGGGGGGAGGGCCGGATGTACCGCTACCGCCACCCGGCCGACCCCCCGCCCCCGCCCTTCCGGCTCCTGCCGGCCGTCCTGGCGACCCTCGCCATGCTGGCCGCCGCCCTGCTGGCCAACCGGTAGCCCCGTCCGCACCGAGGTCGACCCATGACCCCCCGTGTCCCCCGCCGCCGGGCCTTCACGCTCATCGAGCTGCTCGTCGTCATCGCCATCATCGCCGTGCTCATCGGGCTCCTGCTCCCGGCCGTCCAGAAGGTCCGGGCCGCGGCCGCCCGGATGAAGTGCCAGAACAACCTGAAGCAAATCGGCTTGGCCCTGCACAACCACGAGAGCGGCCTCGGGTTCTACCCGACCGGGTACTGGCGGAAGACGTGGCCGACCGACCCGACCAACCCGAAGGGGCACTTCCGGTGGTCGGCCCTGGCCCAACTCACCCCGTACCTCGAACAGACCAACGTCTACAACGCCCTCGACCTGACGTACCCGCTCTACGGCGGCGGGTCGCTCCAGCCGGAGGTCATCCCGTTCCCGCCCAACCGCCCCGCTGTCGCGGCCATCGTCTCCATCTTCCTCTGCCCGTCCGACGAGACCCGCACCGTCATCCTTGGGCAGGGGCCGAGCAACTACGTGGCGTGCAGCGGGGCCAACTTGAGCGGGGACGCCCTGACCGGGGACGGGATGTTCAAGGGGGTCAACCTCGACGTCGAGAAGAACGCCGGGGTGAAGGTCGCCGCCGTCCGGGACGGGCTGTCGAATACCGTCGCCTTCTCCGAAACGCTGCTCGGGCCGGGCGGGGAAGCCCCGCCCGGGGCGGCCGACGTGCGGCTCTACTACAAGGACGTGAACGCCCTGTCCGAGGGGAACTGCTCGGCCAGCACCAAGTTCGTCACCGACCGCGGGGCGCTGTGGGCCGACGGGGCGTACAACTGCACCCTCTACAACAACGTGCTGCCCCCTAACAGCCCCACGATGGACTGCGTCCAGCACAGTAACCCCGCCTGGAAGGCGGCCCGGAGCCGGCACGACGGCGGGGTGAACGCCCTCCTCGGGGACGGGTCGGTCCGGTTCGTCCGGGACGCCGTCGCCGTCCCGACCTGGCAGGCCCTCGGGACCCGGGCCGGGGACGAGGTCATCCCCGGCGACTTCTAAACCCATCCTTCGCGGAGGTCCCCGTGCGATACCTCACGGCTGCTCTCGCCACCCTCGCCGTCGTGTCCGCCGCCCCGGCCCACTTCGTGTTCGTGTACGTCGCCGACGGCGGCACCGAGGCCCGGCTCGTGTTCGGGCACACCGCCGCCCCGGACCCGAACAGCTTCCCGACCCGGGCCGAGAAGACCACCCTGACCGCCCGCGATGGCAGCGGAGCGGAGACGAAGCTCGCGGTCGAGAAGGGGGACGGGAATTACTTTCGGGCCAAGCTCCCGGGCGGAAAGACGGTCGTCGTGTACGGGACGACCGAGGCCGGGGTGACGCAGCGGGGGGACAACCCGCCGCTCCTGTCTTGGTACTACCCGAAGGCCATCCTCGGGGACCCCTTCGCCGACCGGGCGGCGGTCGGTCCTTCCGCCCCGCTCGACATCGTCCCCGTCCGGGACGGTGGGAAGGTCCGGTTCAAGGTCGTGGCCGCCGGGAAGCCGGCCGTCGGGGTCGAGGTGACGGTGGGGCTCCCGGGCGGGGATGAGGACAAGGCCCCGGTCGTGAAGACGGACGCCGACGGCATGACCGAGGGGTTTACCGAGGCCGGGCGGTACTGCGTGGCCGCCCGGAGGTCGGACGACAAGTCGGGGGAGCTGGGTGGCAAGAAGTACGCCGCCGTCCGGCACACCGCGACCGTCGTGTTCGACTTCGCCCCCTCCAGCAAGTAGCCAGGAGCAGCATTTGGGAACCTACGGTTCCCAGGCCCTCCCTTGAAAACCACCGGGGGTTCGCCTGACTGGTGAACCGCTGACCGGTCGGAGCTGGGAAGGTTGAGCCCCGCTCAGGCTCCCTCCGGCTCAAGGTGGCGGGGGAGAAACCCCGAGCCCCGCGTTGTGTAGGTGGTTGGTCCGGCCGCCGCCCCCCTTCCCGTCACCGCCGGCCGCCGTCGCGGGGGTGGCACGACGGGTGAGCCCCCGCGACGGCGACCGTCGGTGACGGGTGACGAGTTAGGGCGGAGGGAGGAGTGTCACGGGGGGCGAGGCCAAGACGAAGACCTGGCCGGGAGTAGCACGCGGCTGCGCCGCGTGCTACTCCCGGCACTCCATCACTCGCTCACTGCACCCGCTGCAACCAGCGAGGAGGGCGGAGAAGTTGCTGACGGGCCGACCCCGTCTGTGGTATCCTGGCGGCATGGCAACCGACCTGACCCTTTCCCCGCCCCCCCGCACGCTCGACCTGACCGGGCTCCCTGAGCCCGTCATCGAGCAGGTGACGCGGATTGTCCGTGAGGCACGGGAGAAGCAAACCGGGGAAGTGACCCCTTCTGCCGAGGGTGCACGCCCGCCGCTCCGGGGCCGACTCGCCCACCTCGGGCTCAAGACGCCGACCCTCGAAGAGTTCGAGGAAGCTCGGCGGGAGATGTGGGCGAGCTTCCCCCGCGACCTCCCGGACCAGGCTAAGTGAACGACGTCGTCGCCGACAGTCATGCCATCGTCTGGTTCCTGGCCGACCCTCCCCGGCTATCGCCGAGGGCCCTGGCCGCCCTCACCGCCGCCCAGAACTCCGGCCGGATATGGGTCGCCACCATCACCTTCGTCGAGCTGACCTACCTCGTCGAGAAGGGAAAGCTCGACCCCCAGGTCCTCTCGGAGCTATGGACGGTCGTTCGTGACCCGTCCGAGCCGGTGGAGGCCCTCCCGCTGACGCTCGATGACGCCGCCGTGCTCGACCAAATCCCCCGCGGCACCGTGCCCGACATGCCGGACCGCATCATCTCGGCCACGGCCTTCGCTCACAAGCTCCCGCTCGTCTCGGCCGACTCGAAAATCCGCTCGCTCACCGTCCCCGGGCTCACGGTCGTCTGGTGAGCCCTTTCCCGGTCCCAAACAGTTTTTGGCCGAAAAAGAGGGCCCTATAAGGCCCGCCAAGGCGAGATGTCGAGGGGGGCCTAGGGTCAAGGTGGGGGGATTTTCGGCCCCGCAGCACCGACGAAGCCAGAGTGGCTACGCCGCCAGCCCCTCGCTGTCCGGCAGCTCGAACGGCTTCACGATGGTCCGCTTCGTCCGGAGGACCGACGCCGGCAGCCGCTCCAGACCCGCCGCATGCCGTGCCTTGTTCACCCAGCGGAGGAGGTTGAAGAGCTGGACCCGCACCGGGGCGTACGGCTCGAACGGGATGGCGTAGAACGCCCGGGCCAGCTCGTCGGCCGGGAGCCGGGTGGCCAGCTCCAGGAAGTGGGCTTTGAGGTCCAAGTACCGCTCCCGCCCAATCGCCACCCGCACCCGAAGCTTGCCGTCCTCAACGGCCGGTTCGTCCGGGTCGTCGCGGCGAAGGTAGCCGCCGCGGACCACCCGGAGCGAGTACCCGCCCACCTTCAACGCCACCTTCCGGACGTCCCGGACGTTCGCGGCCTCGGCCTCGAAGAAGTCATGCCGGCCGTGGGTCGCCACGAGCACCCACTCCCGGCCGAACCGGAGGTAGTGGAGGTTCGCCAGCCCCGCCCGCTTCCGCCGCGACCGGGCCGACGGGCTCAGGTCGACCCCGTACTTGCCCATCATCTTCCGGTCGATGGCGGCCGGGTCCTTGCCGTCGGGGACCCGGCCCCGGACGTAGAAGAAGTACCCGTGCGGGAGGAGGTTCGCGGCCAGGTGCTGGACGAACCCTTCGAGGGAGGTGGCTTCGAACCGGTACGACATGACCACCGGTCGGGGTGAAGATGGGAGCTGCTTCTGTGCTCTGGTGAGCCCCCTTAACCAGCGAACCGAACCGAACAACCTCCGACGCTCCCGACCCGTCCGACAGCCGCTCGGCCTTGCCTGCCTAGCTGTCTTCCAAGTCGGGCAAGCCCACGTAATGGGCTTGCCGCCGTCCAAAGACCTTCCAGGTTCCCGCCGCTCGTGGGTACACGGGTAGCGGGCCCCATCGATTCGTCGCCGGAAGAAGGACACGCTCCCGCGTCTCCTTCGGCCGACCGCTTCACCTCCTGCCACAGAACAGCGACCGGCCCGAGGCTCCCGTCGGGGAGGCCTCGGGCGGACGCCGCCATCTCGACCTAGTGGAACAGTGCCGGTCTCCCCTTTCGTCGTCGTCTACGTTCGGCACCACCCGGAACGCACGAACGGGCCGCGAGTGCCTTCCCGCGAACACCGCCCGGGCAGAGGCGAAGGGTCCCCCCTCCGCGTGCCCGGCTCCTACTCAAGGACCACTCCCAGGGAACGGCTTTTGAAGCACCGAGCCGACCAGCTCGGCACCGGGGACCAACCCGGCCGCCGCACCCCTTCCCGCATTAGTCACGGCCTCCGAAGAACGAGTCACGCGGCTAGCGAGCGTCAAGGCTCGCGGTCTCACGCCCTATGTCCGGGGTTCCCCCGCGGCATAGTTTCCAGGCCGCTCGGCCTGATTTCCTGGGGCAGAAGACAGAAGCTCCCCAGTACCCTTGAGCGTGAACGGTTCGCCACCTCACCCCCGCCTATCGGGGTGGTGAGGCCTGTTCGGCGTCGTCTCTCGTTCCCCTCACCGGCAAGCCCTTGCCGTGCTCGTGGCACTTCGGGCCTCTCGTGGTTGAGCTCTTCGCCGCCTTCTCTCGAAGGACGCCGGGAGTGTCTCCCCCCGGGTTCGCCTGTCGCCAGGTCGAACGCTCCCCACGCCGGCCACGTTGAACGCCCATTGCAGGGTCGAACCCCGTGGGCGGGATTTGAGGGGCCTTCCTTTTTAGGCCACCTCGCACCCGCTTCGGTTCATGACGACCCGCACCAGAGGTGCGGGCGTGTCTGCGTCGCCCTTCCTCGTCGGCCGCCGTGGTGCGGCCGGGCGGATTGGATAGAAACGCCGGGATTGCTCCTCGGTCGGCCACTGCCATACGAGGGCAGTGAACCAGAGGCATTACTCCGGCGAGCCTCCATCGAGCACGGACAAGCCACTCTCGCGGCATCCGGCTCTACCGGCCGAACACGTGGCAGGTGGTTAGCCTGCACCCCTTAGCCCGATTGGTGGTCGGGTTTACCGGGCGTGTTCGCCACTAGGAAGACGCTGTCAAGCTTCACGCATTGACGGTTCGAGCGGGCCCTATCCGGGGCTCGCTCTACGGGAGGTTATGGTGCCGGGCGCGGCTAAGGAAGCAAGGCGGCGGTGAAGAGTGACAACGGGCTGTCACTACGCCGCGGGCCGCTCCGCGTCCATCGCGTGGGCGAGGAGCTTGTAGCGGCACTGCTCGGCGAACGTCGCGAGCCCCCGCTCGCTCGCCTTCCGGTAGTGGTCGAGATCCTCGGCCGGGCCGAGCGTCAACGCCCGCTCCTCGAACGCCGCCCGCTCGGCCGCCGACAGCGACTCGAGGAACGCATCGACCCGGGCCCGTCGCTCGGCGATGAGCGCCCTCTCCGACTGGGCGGCCTCGGTCCGCTTCCGCGCCTCACGGGTCTGCTCGGCTAGCTCTTTTCGCTTCGCCTCGGCCTGGGCCGCCTTGACGGTCGAAGGGGTGAACCCGTCGGGCAGCGGGTACTCCTTCTCGATGGAGGCGTAGAGGTATCCGCTCGGCTTCTCCGGCTTGTCCTTCCGGCCCATCAGCCAGTCGAAGGCCTCGATGCGAACGGCGATGGCGTCGGCCGGCCTCTCCGCGACGAGCTTCCGGGCCGAGTCGCGGTGGACGCCCCGGCCCACCAGCTCGGCGACGAGCAGGGGTTCGGGCGGCGGGGCCGGCTTCGCCTCGACGGCCTTCGGGACCTGGACCGCCTTCCGCACGAACAGCACCCGCCACCGGCCGCGGCCGGCCTTGGCGTAGCGGTCTGTGCCGGGGAGCGGTTCGAGGAAGCCACGCTCCTCGAGCTCGCGGAGGGCCGGCTCGAGCTTCTGCTTCACCTTCCACGGCTCGTAGTCGCGGGAGAGCCCGACCTTCTCGAAGGCGAGCTCGCCCAGGTCGAACTCGAGCCGCTCGCTCCGGTAGAAGTGCTTGTCCAGGAACCGGTAGAGCCGCTTCGCGATCGCCGAGTCAAGGCTCTGGTAGAAGCCCAGGTCGATCTGCTTGATGTAGTTGGCGCGGAAGCTCTTGAACGCGACCTTGTTCCACTCGAGGAGGACCTTGCCGCCCCTCCTCCCCTGCCCCTTGCCGATGGCGACCGTGTCGAGCACGTGGAACCCGACGTCCATCCAGGCCTTGTCCTCGTTGTCCCACCAAGCGTTCTCGTAGTGCAGGTAGGCCGCCGCCCAGCGGTGGAGGCACTCCTCGATCCGCTTGTAGGAGCGGCCGTCGACCGACCAGCCGAGGAGGTTTACCAGCTCGTAGCGGGTCGTCTGGATCGTCGGCTCGGTGAAGTTGTTCTGGGCCTTGGTGAGCGCCAGCAACCCGAGGAGTACCTCCTCGTCCTTCACCGTCGGCAGCCCGTAGGGCTCCGGCCCCGAAACCCGCAGCTTCCGGGCAACTGGCCGGCCGGTGTCCTTGTCGCTGATGATGTCCTGGAACACGAGCTCGGTGACGCCGTCCGGAACCCGGTCGGTGAGCAGCGCCACCGGGAACTCGGCGAAGTTCATCTCGTCGCGGGCCGTCGGCGTCGCCAGCGAGTCGGGGAACAGCGATGGGGTGGTGGAACGGCCCATATAACCCAACTCTTCACCGCATCACCTGTTACCACAAGCCCGATTGTGCTTCGAACGGTCGTGGCCTTCACCGCGGGCAGCGCCTTTAGGGCGCAGTCAACAGAACCGGACCCACCCCCGCGACACAAGTTCTTCGGGTGGCAACCGGGTGTTGTGTCCTGGGGGTGGGTCCCGGGCCGGAACTTGTGTCCTGGGGGTGGTCGGTATTGTGATCTGGGGGTGGGCTAGTTGTGTCGCCGGGGTGGCTAGCTTGTGTCGCCGGGGTGGTTTACCCGGCGCAACCCTTTGTGGTCAAAGGGTTTTCCGACCCACAACCTTTCAACCTAGATCAACCTCTCAACAACTGTCACCAGTCGTCGAGCCTTACTCTCGGTAGATGCAGGGGATCAGGGCAGGGGTGCAACCGCGTTCTGCGCTTCTGTGTCCCGGGGGTGGGTTCACCCGCCGGAGCGGATAGACGCTCGGCACGAGCGCGGCCGAGCTGGCGTAGGCCGGTGGTGACTGTCCGCACGGAGTAGGGGAAGCAGCCCCAACCCGCCCTCAAGACACAAACTGAACACGCAACCACGTGCGCCGAGGGTGGGCTGCGTGGCCGGATGATTGCCCGCGTCGCGACCCGGAGTTCCAGGAGCAACGGCACGGCCCGTATGTGGCCTGGGTCGGCAAAGGGCAGGGGTCGACCCTGAAGCCCACCTTGAGCCAATCTCGGCGTTCTGAACGCCATCGCACTTTACGGCTTGTCGGATTTGCCGGATGCCCGGTAGCGTGTGGCTCACTCACCCGTTTCCCGGGGAAACGAACCTTAGCGGTCCGGCCGCTGTCTGCCGATGAGAGTGGCAGCCGTAGGCCGTCCGTCTCCCGGGGAAACCGTTCATGGGACGAAAAGCCGTTGTGAAGCCGCCGCCGCCACCGATTCCACCGACCACGGTAGCCGTTGTGAACAGGAAGGGGGGGTGCTCCAAGACCTCGACCTGCTACCACCTGTCCGGGGCCTTTTCCCAGATGGGCTACCGGGTGCTGCTCGTGGACCTCGACCCGCAAGCGAACCTCACGCAAGGGTTCTTCGGGCCGGTCGCGACCGAGGAGCTCCCGCCGCAGAAGACCGCGCTCGCCGTGTTCCGGGACGACCTGGAGCCGCTCCCCGAGAAGGTCATCCTCAGCACGCCCTTCGAGAACATCTCGATCGTGGCCGGGGCCTCGGCCCTCGAGGACTTCAACCGGTCCGAGCCGACCAAGGCGGGGCAGCTACAGACCGCCCTGCGGATGTTCCTCGCCGAGGCGAGCGGCTCGTTCGACATCACGCTCCTCGACTGCCCGCCAAACCTCCAGCTCTGCACCTGGAACGCCCTCATCGCGGCGAACTTCGTGCTCGTACCGCTCCAGCCCGAGGACTTCGGGGCCCAGGGCATCACCGCCATTCAGCGGTTCATCGACCTGGCCCTGCAGACCCAGAACAACCAACTCCGGATGCTCGGCTACCTCGTGACCATGCGTCAGCGGCTGGCGTTGCACGACGTGTACGAGACGCAGCTCCGTACTCTCTACGGGTCGAAGGTGTTCACCGCTCCGTTCCCGAACAAGAAGGACTTCAAGGAGTCGGTCGCCGCCCGGAAGCCGGTGCACTTGTATAAGCCCCGGGCCGCCGCCGCGAAGGACATTACCGCCATCGCCGAGGAGATCATCGCCCGCGTGCCCGCGGCCCTCGCCCAACCGCCCGAGTTCCTCCACATCGAGAACCGCCTCGGGGTCGGGGCCGCCACCAACGCCGACACCACGAGCACCATTGCCGAGGTCGCATAATGAAGGCTACCGACCGACTCGCGTCTCAGTTCGGCTCGACCATGATGGAGAGCCTCGGGCACCGCGACCCGAGTGCCAGCGCCCATACTCCCCCGAAGGTCATCGCCATGGCGGACCAGTCCACCGGCCGACGCATGCTCCGGGAAGCGGCCCACATCGACCTGGACCGGATCATTCCCGACCCCAACCAGCCGCGGAAGACGTTTACCGAGGAGAACATCAGTTCGTTGGCGGAAAGTCTGAAGACCCGCGGCCAGCTCCAGCCGATTCGCGTCCGCTGGAGCCAGGACCTCGGGAAGTTCGTCATCATCTCGGGCGAGCGGCGATATCGGGCCGCGACCCGGGCCGAGCTGAAGTCGCTCGCGTGCGTCGTAGTCGACGGTGAGCTGACTGAGGCCGAGCTTCGCATCGACCAACTCGTCGAGAACCTTCTCCGAGAAGACTTGAAGCCCATCGAGGCGGCCACGAGCTATAAGGAGCTCATGGGCCTCAACGGGTGGACGGTCCAGCAGCTTGCCGACTCGCTCAAGGTCGGGAAGGGCACCGTGAGCAAGGCGCTCGCCCTGCTCGACCTGCCGGCAGACATTCAGGGGCAGGTCGAGAGCGGAGCCATCCCGCCCGCCTCCGCCTATGAGCTGGCAAAGCTCCCGACCCCCGAGGCTCAACGTGAGCTCGCCGCCCGCATCGTGAGCGAGGGGTTGCGGCGAGACGAGGTCGCCGAGGTGGTGAGCGAGGCTAACGGGAAGAAGCCGAAGCGGTCCGGCGAGCCGGCCGAGCCGAAGGACAAGCCGACCGTCACAAAACGTGAGTTCGAGGTCGGCAACGCCCGCGTCGTCATCACCTGGCACAAGAAGACCGTCCGCCCGAAGGACATCGTTGCAGCCCTCGAAGCCGCCCTCGCCGAAGCCCGAGGGCCGACTGAGGAGGCTCCAGCCGAAGACGCCGCCTAGTCATGTTTCCCGGGGAAACTCGACCCGGTCATATGACGACCGAGCCTAAGTTTCCCCGGGAAACACAGCTTCTCACTCATCGTCTCGTGTGATGTTTCCCCGGGAAACTCCGATCCGAATACAGCACACCCGATGCACCCGAGGTGTGGTAAAGCGGATTCGAAATAGTTGCCAAGTCGTTGATATTGCAAGGGTTGAGCGGTAAAGCAGTCCGGTCTATCACAGGCCGTCCCGGTTGCCGTAAGTGACCGACGCGGGTGTGTTTTGGGGGTAAAGCCGTGCCTGAGAGGCAGCCTGTTGGGAAAACCGGTGAAGCCAAGAAGCTCACCACCTCGTTCCAATGGCTCGACCGAGACACGTGGCCGGCGCTTGAGCGGCTCGCAACGAGTCGCGGCTTCACCAGCGTCGGTCTATTCGCTCGGCATCTGTGCGAGCAGGCGATCCGGGAGCCGGCGGCGACACCCGTCGCCGGGCCCATGACGGCACCTGCCCCGTCCGAGGGGAATGGCCAGCTTGCGGCACTCGCCGCGTCGCTCGAAGCGGTTCGCGGCGACGTGGCCAGGCTCGTCGAGGCTCAGCCGGTGGGCGACGTTCGCAAGCTCCGTCGGGCCGTCCGTGACCTCGGCGAGGTGGTGAAGGATGAGTTCGTTCAGCTCCGCGAGGATGCCGGCAAGCGCATCGAGCTGGCGTCGGGCGAGCTGAACCGGATGCGGTACGCGATCGCCCTCGCCGCAGTTGCAGTGCTTACGGAGGTGAAGCCGGATTGGTCCGGCGACACCGTCAACCAGTGGGTTGCTGAGCGATTCTTCGACGGCTTCCCAGACCGGGGGTAGCCTTGTGCTCTCCGTTCACAAAATCCGTTCGGGCGGCGCGTACCACGCCTACCTGCGGTCCGAGTACTACCTCGGCCAGGACGCTACGGCCGAGTGGTTCGGCCGGGGTGCGGAAACGCTCCGGCTGTCCGGACCTGTCGACGACCGAGACCTCGTGGCCCTCATGGGCGGGCTGACGCGGGACGGCCGCCGGCTCGTCGAGAGCGCCGGCGCGAGGCCCGACCCGGAGACCGGTAAGGGCGGTCATCAGGTGGGGTGGGACCTCACGTTCTCCGCCCCGAAGCCGTTCGGTGTGCTGTGGAGCGCGGCCGACCCCGAAACCCGCGGCCGGCTCGAGGGGTGTCACGTCGCGGCCGTGAAGGCGGCGCTCGGGTACATCGAGCAGACCGGGGCTCACGTGCGGGTGAAGGAGGCGGGTAAGACCCGCCTGGAGCCGTGTGGCCTGGTGGCCGCCCTGATCCACCACGACCGTAGCCGAGCGAACGACCCGCAGCCGCACACTCACGCCTACGTGGCCAACGTCGGCGTGACCTCGGGCGGGAAGACCCGCACTGTCGAGAGCGGCGGGTTCTACGCCCTCAAAATGGCCGCCGGGGCTCTGTACCGGGCGTCGCTCGCCCACGGGCTGCGAACCAGCCTCGGGCTCGAACTCGATCCGCACGGGGTGGCGTTCAGCGTACGTGGCGTTCCCGAACCGCTCGTCGAGGCGCACTCGAGGCGGCGGGCCGACGTACTCCAGAAGCTCGACGAGTTGCGCGACACCCGGCGGATCCGCCGGGCGTCGGCGAGGGCGGCCGAGCTCGCGGCGCTGGAGACCCGGCGGGCGAAGGAGGTGGTCCCGGTCGAGGAGAGCCGGCGGGCATGGCGGGCCATCAATGACCAACACGGGCTCACCGAGGCCGCCGCCAGGTCGCTCCTCAGCCGCTCACGGGCGGTGAAGCCGCCGGACTTCGGCCGGCTGGTTCGGGACGCCGCCCGCGACCTGACCCAGAAGCAGAGCTACTTCTCGGAGCCGGACCTTCTCCGCCGCGCGGCCGAACGCTGCCAGGACGGCCGGGCCGATGCCGAGTCGCTCCGGGCCGCCGTTCGACGGGCGATCGGCGGCCCTGGGTTCGTCCGTCTCGGCACCCACAAGCGGTGGGAGCAGTTCACCACGAAGGAGATGCTCGGCGTCGAGCGGCGGCTGTTCGGCACCGTCGAACGCCTAGCGGGAGACGGCTCCCACCGGGTCAGGCGGGGCGTCGTCGAGCGGCTCGCGGCGGAGCGGTTCCCGAATACGGGCAAGCTCACGGCCGACGAGCGGGCCCGCAACAACGAGCAGCGGGCCGCGGTCGAGCGGCTGACCGCCGAGGGCGGCGGCATCGCCCTCCTCGCCGGGATGGCCGGGACCGGCAAAACGACCGTACTCCGCACCTGCAAGGACATCTGGGAGAAGGCCGGGTTCCGCGTGACCGGCATCGCCCTCGCCGGGGTGGCGGCCGAGAACCTCCGCGAGAAGGCCGGTATCGAGAGCGACACGCTCGCCATGCGGCTCACCCAGCTCGAGCGGGCGTCAGCGGGCAAGGACGCAAAGCGACCCTTCAACATGGACGCGAAGACCGTCGTCGTCCTCGACGAGGCGGGGATGGTCGGGACGCGGCAGCTCGAACGGCTCGCCCGGAACGTAGCCGACGCCGGGGCGAAACTGGTGCTGGTCGGCGACAGCAAGCAGCTCCAGCCGATCGATGCCGGGGGGCCGTTCGCGAGCCTCGCCCGGCGCATCGGGGCTGCTACACTGGACCACATCACGCGGCAGAAGCAGCAGGCCGACGACCCGGCCCCGACGTGGGCGCGGGAGGCGGTGCGGGCGTTCGCCGCCGGCCGGGCCGAGGACGGGCTCAGGCTGTTCGCCGACCGCGGCCTCGTCCACGTCGCCCCCACGCGGGGGGCGGCCATGAAGCGGCTCGTCCGGGAGTGGGAGAAGGCCGGGGGGTTGGAGCGGCCTGGGGACCACGTGATCCTGGCCGGCACGAACCGCGAGGTGGACTCGCTCAACGCCCTGTGTCAGCGCCGGCGGCTCCGGGCCGGGCGGGTGGCCGTCCCCGATGGGGGCCGCACGCCAAAGCGGGAGCGGCAGGGCGTCACGGTCGAACGGGACGGCCACTCGGAGCGAATCCTCCGGGGTGACCGGGTTCTGTTCACCGAGAAGGACCGCTCGATCGGCGTCGAGAACGGGCACTTCGGCACCGTGGCTGGGATACGCCGGACGACCGGCGGGCCGGTCGTGAAGGTGAGGCTCGACGGCGGGGCGGTGGTCCGGGTCGCGACCACCCACTACCACGGCCTACGGCTCGGCTACGCCGCAACCACGCACAAGCTCCAGGGCGCGACGTGTGAGCGGGCCTACGTCCTGGTCGGTGGGACCATGCAGGACCGCCACCTATCCTACGTCCAGAGCTCGCGGGCCGTCGAACAGACCCGGTTCTACGTGGACCGGTACGAGGCCGGGGAGGGGCTGGCGGATGTCACCCGGCAGATGGGGCAGGACCGGGAGAAACGGCTCGCGGTCGACCTGCTGGACGGGCCGGGCCGCGAACGCGGCCACCAACTGTAGGGAGGACCGGTGAACCGAAGAACCGCCCTCTTCGTGCTGGTCGTGGCGATCCCCGCGGTCTACTTCGCGGTCGCGCTCGCCGTCGTCTCGACGACGGAGGTGCTGCGGCCGGAGTCCCGGCTCCCGTTCGCTCTCCTGTACGCCGGCCTCGCCCTGGTCGCCGGGTTCTCGGACTTCTACAAGCTCCAGTTCGCCCAGGAGACGCCTGGGCCGGCTTGGCTGGACACACGGGGGTTCGTGCGGCGAGCGGTCCGCCAGCACGCGGTGACGGTCCTGTTCATTGCCCTGGGTGTGGCCGCGTGCGTCCTGCTCGATATCGACCGGCCCTGGCCGGTCATGGTCGGGTTCGTCGCAGGGCCGCTAACCAAGCGGGGTTTAGAAACCTTCGTCTATTACACCAGCTTCACGGTCAGCACGGTTTACGAAAAAGTTATGTACCTGGCTGATCTGCTGCTGTACTTCGGCATTGTCCTCGTCCTGCTCCGGGGGTGGTGACTGGTGGACCCCTCCTCGCCCGGCATGCTGTTCGTCCGGCTGGCGGTCCTGTGGCCGTCCGCCTTCGCCGTCTTCGGCTGGCTGATGGCTTTCGATCTCGACCTGTTCGCCTCGGCCCCGGACCGCTGGTTCAAGGTCGCCGTCACCGGGCTGACTGTGGCCCTAGTCCCATTCTCGCTAGGGGTCAACGACTGGTTCCAGTTCGTGTGGCGGGAGGTAGAGACGGACTACCCCGAGCGGTTCCTGCGTCGGCAGGACACGCTTTACGCCGGGGTGTTCGCGATGGCGGTCGCCGCCTTCCCGTTCATCTGGCTGATCGGGCCGACCGACTACCAGGTCCTCCCATACTTCGCGGCCGGCGTCGCGTTCTTCACGGTCCGCGCGTACCTCGCCGTCCCGCGGGCCGAGAGCCCGACCCCGCCGGAGCGGGATGAGAACTACAACGTGGAAGTTCCAGACCACCTCAAGGGCGACCCCAGGAAGCGGAGGAAGCAGCCGTGATGGGCGTCCTGGGGTGGCTCAAGTCGCTCTTTGTGGCCGACGCCGAGGGGTTGTACTTCGGCGGGCTCCGCGTCTCGGACGAGAAGGGCGAGGGCGGGTTCATGCTCGTCGGGGTGCCGGGGACGGGCAAGACCGTCGTCATCGACATGGTGCTCCGGCAGGTCCTCCCGCCGATCGCCGACGGGTCCCGGGACGACCGGGCGCTCATCTACGACCCGAAGCGGGAGTACATCTCGAAGTTGCAGAGGCTCGGCTACTTCGACCCGGTGTCCGCCGGGATGGCGGGCACCGCGTTCGACCCCGCCACGGACGCAACAAACGTGGTTATCACCAACCCGCTTGACGAACGGGGGCTGTGTTGGGAGGTGGCCAAGGATTTCGACCGGCTGCTCGACGCCCGGCAGTTCGCAACGGTTCTTACGGCCGATGCCCGGGAATACGGCTCGGGGGGCGGCACGGACAAAGAGTTTTTCGTCGAGAGCTGCACGCAACTCTTTCAGGCAGTCTTCAAGGTGTTGCACCGCCGTAAGCCGTACCGGCCCGGCCTGCCCGGGTCGGGGTGGAGCCTCCGCGACTTCATCCTCGCGTTTGAGGATTACGACGACCTGGAGATGTTGCTGAACGGTAAGGACGCCGCCGACGACACCAGGAAGCCGTGGAACGACTTCCTCGGCAAGGCGATCATGCGGGGCGAGACCGGCCCATCGGTGGTGGCCTCGGTCGGCAAGTACCTTGGGCGGATTAGAGACATCGCAGCGGCGTGGGACGCCATCCGGCGGAAGCACCCGTCCCGGACCTTTTCGTTCCGGGAGTGGGTGAATGGACGCAAAATCCTGATCCTGGGCAGCTCAGAGCGGTACGGCCCGCTGCTCCACATCGCCAACCGCTTGCTTTTCCACAAGGCGGCTGTCGAGTTGTTTGAACACAGGCGGCAGAACGACGCCGCCCGGAACACATGGGTCGTCCTGGACGAACTCCCGGAGCTCGGTCACCTGACTGACCTTCACCGGCTGCTCGCGAAAGGCCGTAGCTGGGGCATCCGGGTGTTGTTCGCGTTCCAGAACTACAGTCAGCTCAGGGAGGTGTTCGGGGACCACCAGGCGGACAGCATCGTCAGCCTCGCCCATACGTTCGCGGTGTTCAACTGCGGCGTCGACACCGCGGAGCGCGAGTCAAAAATGTTCGGCGAGTACACCGACCAGCAAGGCCGGTCGAGGCCGCGAGTCAGCCCCACTGACATTACCGACCTGCCCGTTGACCCTGTCGAACGAGGCGTCGTCGGCTGGTACTACTCGAAGCGGTTGCCCGAGCCCCGGGCCAGGAAGCGGGCCATGCCGTGGTCGGAGGTGAAGAAGACGTTCATTCAGAGAGACGGGCTATGGGATACGGTCGAGCGGGAGAACGAGGAGGACTTCGCGCTCAAAATCTGGGAGGATGAGGAGCGGGCCGTCCTCAAGCTCGGCGGCCGGGGCCGGATCGACCAGGTGCCGACCTACGACGGCCTCCAGCACCTCGTCGACCGCCTGAAAAAGGAAAAGGGCCAGGCGAACCCGGTCCTTCAGCGAGTACAATCGTTGCTCGACCAGGCCAAGGAGGGTGAGCGTGGCAAAGGGCGATAAGCAACTTTGGTGGCCCGCTAACGAATACCAGCGTAAGGGCTGAACGTTTCGGAAGGAGGTGCATGGCAGAGCGCGAGTTGAAAGACCGGTACGTTGAGTGGAAAGGGAAGCGGCTCTTCTTCCGGTGCACAGACGACGTCTTCCCCAGGCTGAGCCAGGACCCTGCGTTCCTCGACGAGCTATGGCTCGACAAAGCCGTCGCGGAACGGCAGCCGAGAGAAGACCGACTGGAGTCGGTGTTCCGGCAGCAAGACTTGTTGTGGCAAGCCGATTGGGAGCGGAAGAAGCCGTTCCGTAAGCCTCGAGAGATACAGTGGCGGGGGAACACGCTCCGGTTCGAGGCGACCGACGAGGAGTTCGAACAGTGGAAGAACGACGACTCGTTTCTTCGCGGCATGTGGTTCTATGAGGAGTGGGTCGCGCACGGTAAAACCTCAGCCTGGTCGGAGGAGCAATCGAAATCGTCGCGAGACAAGTGGTCCAAGGGGTGGTTGGACGAGGCGGCCGACGCTGGTGAGCCGGATGCCTGACCGCGGCTGGTAAGCGTTACGATCCGTACCCAGTTCGTAAAAAGGGACGACTCGTGGAGCGGAAGTTGTCCAGAGGGGCCATCCACCGGGCTGCGCTGCGAGCCGCAGAGGACACGGGAACGCCGTACCTGGTTGTGGGCGATGTGGCGGCACACCTTCAAGGGGCCCTCGACCCCGATGCGACCAGGCCGAAACCGCTCGAGCTTTGGTTCAAGCCAGACGCAGATCATGAGTTGGAGTCCGAGACGCAGAAGAAGTTCTGGCCGAAGCTTTACGACTACGCCCAGCCGGCCGAGGGGGAGACCGCACAGCTCATGGCGCAGGT
>JAIEQO010000635.1 GCA_019747655.1 Gemmataceae bacterium
CCGGGCCGCGTTCCGCCCCGCGCCGGCCCGCCACGGCGGCTGCCAGTCGGCGGCCGCCAACTGGTCGGCGAACTCGGCCAGCGACGACACCACCAGGTCCGGCCGGTAGGCGTACCGGGCCAGGTCCTCCCGCCGGGTCCCGCCGGAGAGCACCAGGACCGTCCGGAACCCGAGCTGGACCCCGCCGAGGATGTCCGTCTCCATCGTGTCCCCGATCATCGTCGTCTGGTCGGTGGTCAGCCCCAGCTCCTTCCGGGCCGCCCGCATCATCACCGGGCTCGGCTTGCCGACGCTGAACGCCTTCGCCCCGGTGGCCGTCTCCAGGAGGGCGACCAGGGCCCCGCACCCGGGCCGCACCCCCTTGTCGGTCGGGCAGCTCGGGTCGAGGTTGGTGGCCACCAGCTTGGCCCCGCCGAGGATCATCCGGGTGGCCGCCTCGACCAGCTCCAGGTTGAACGTCCGCCCCTCGCCGACCACGACGTAGTCCGGGTCGTGGTCGACGACCGCGTACCCGCTCTGGTGCAGGGCGGTCAGCAGCCCGCCCTCGCCGATCACGAACGCCGTCCCGCCCGGCTTCTGGCCGGCCAGGAACCGAGCGGTGGCCATCGCGCAGGTGTAGACGTGCTCCTCCTCCACCTCCACCCCCATCCGGGCCAGCTTGGCCACCACGTCCCGGCGGGTCCGCTGGCTGTTGTTGGTCAGGAACCGGAACGGGATGTCCCGGTCCCGCAGGGCGGCGACGAACCAGTCGGCCCCGGGGATCAGCTCCGACCCCCGGTACAGCACCCCGTCCATGTCGATCAGGTATCCGTGCTTCAAGCGATCTCCGGAAAGCACCCGCGGCCCGGCCGGCGGGCCGGGGGTTAGGTATCGGGCAAGGCCGACCCCGCGTTGCGGGGCCGACCGTTAACGGGAGGGAGATGGTGGGTGAAGGCGATTGCCGTGCCAACGCCGGGCGGCGGGGCCGGCGGGCACGCAAGGTGATCGGCCGAAGGGGGTTGCCCGGATCGGCCGGCCGCCGGGGGGCCGGCCGGGGTCGCGGCGGGTGCCCAACCCGCGGGCAACCGGTCCGTCCTGTTCCCCCCTCCCCGTTGCGAGGAGGGGGAAGGAACGGGGGTGGGGAAGGATTGGGGGAGGGGCCTGCTTGTCTACCGTCGCCGGCGGGGCCGGTCGTCGTCCGCGTCGTCCTCGTCGTCGTACTCGTCGTCCCGTCGGCGGGAACGCGGCTGGTCGTCCTCCTCGTCGTCATCCCGGACCGACCGCCGCCGCGGACGGTCGTCCTCCTCGTACTCGTCGTCCTCGTACCGATCGTCCCGGACGGACCGCTTCCGCGGCCGGTCGTCGTAGTCGTCGTCCCGGTCGTACCCCTCGTCATCGGCGAGCTGCTTGCTGTACCCGGCGATCTTCACCCAGTAAATGATGAAGCAGACGAGCCCGCCCAGCGCGAAGAGCACCCCGATGTACGGGATGCCGCCGACCAGGTTCAGGACGCAGGCGGTGATCCCGATCCCCCTGCCGTAATCGCCTTCCGTCCGGAGCCGGCGGTCTCGGAACTCCCGGTCGAGTGAGTCGGCCACCCGGGTCACGGTCAGGAACGACCAGACGAGGTTCAGACACGGGATCAGGTTCAGCCACACCTGTCCGGGGGACATAGCCCGGTTGTCCGGGTGGCAGCGGTTCAGCGCCTTCTGGAGTGTCAGCAAGAAGCAGATGGCTACCAGCAGCCAGCCCAGGACCACGACACCGACGCCGACGAGCAAGAGGGTTAGCGCTTCAGGTGACAGCTCTTTTGGGTCGTCCCCGCGTTGTTTTGGTTGTTGAACTGGGCGAAGAGCGGCGGCATCGGGAGTCCTCGGGTGGGGGCGGGTCACCAGCCCTCGTCGGCCGGCGGGGCGTACCGGGGGGCGTCGTCCCGCAGCCGGCGGGCGTACCCGGCCAACTGCACCCAGTACACGATGGTGTAGACCAGGCCGAACGGCCAGGTCACGACGGCCGCCTGCGGCAGCAAAAAGATCGCGCTGTACAGGACCAGGGCGGTTAGCCCGGTCGTCTTGCCGTACCCCTCCCCCGCCCGCGGCCGGCCGCGGTCGGACAGTTCCGCCCGGATCGATTCGCCCACCCGCTCGACCGTGACCGGCAGCCAGACCAGGTTGAACAGCGGGATCAGGTTCAGCCACACCCCGGCCGGGCCGATCCGCCGGTTCCGCGGCTCGACCCGGCCGACGGCCAGGGCGGCCGTCGACAGCACCCCGACCAGCACCAGGAACAGGAGGAACCCGCCGCAGCAGAGCGCCTCGCCGAACTCGCGGAGGAACGGGTTGGGGCGGTCGAGGTAGAAGAGCATGGGCGGCCGGTTTTCGTAGGGTGAGCGGGCCGTCGGAGCCGCCGCGGCGTTCGTCGGGTGTGTCGAGCCGGCCTCCGGGCCGGCGATGACGCACCGGGCGCTGTGTGGTGCGTCGTCGCGGACCGCGGACGGTCCGCTCGACACACCCTACGAGCTTTACCGCCCCAAGAGCTGCCGCAGGACGTAGGGCAGGATGCCGCCGTGCAGGTAGTACAGCACCTCCTGCGGGGTGTCGATCCGGCTGACGGCCTTGAACTCGACCTTCGACCCGTCCGGCCGGGCGGCGGTGACGGCCAGCTCCCGGGCCGCCCCGGCGAAGTTCGCCGCCAGCCCGTCCACCAGCCCGGCGATGTCGAAGACTTCCTCCCCGCTCAGCCCGAGCGTCTGGGCGTTCTCGCCGGTCTTGAACTGGAGCGGCAGCACCCCCATGCCGACCAGGTTCGAGCGGTGGATGCGCTCGTAGCTCTCGGCGATCACCGCCTTCACCCCCAACAGGTTCGTCCCCTTCGCCGCCCAGTCGCGGCTCGACCCGCTCCCGTACTCCTTCCCGGCGATCACCACCAGCGGCACGCCGGCGGCCTGGTACTTCATCGAGGCGTCGTAGATGGCCGTCTGCTCGCCGTCCGGCAGGTGGCGGGTGACGCCGCCTTCGACGCCCGGGACGAGAGCGTTCTTGAGCCGGACGTTGGCGAACGTCCCCCGCATCATCACGTCGTGGTTGCCCCGCCGGGCCCCGTACTGGTTGAAGTCCTTCGGGGCGACCCCGTGGTCGATCAGGTACTTCCCGGCCGGCGAGTCCTTCTTGATGCTCCCGGCCGGGCTGATGTGGTCGGTGGTGATGCTGTCGCCCAACAGGGCCAGCACCCGGGCCCCGGTGATCTCGGCTACCGGCGGCGGGGTCGTGGTCATCCCGACGAAGTACGGCGGGTTGGCGATGTAGGTCGAACTCGGGTCCCACTGGTACAGGTTGCCGATGGGGACGTTCAGGGCCTTCCAGTGGGCGTCGCCCTCGAACACCTGGCCGTAAATCCGCTTGTAGCTCTCTTCCTGGATGGCCGAGGCGATCGCGGTCTGCACCTCCTCGTGGGTCGGCCAGATGTCCCGCAGGTAGACCGGCTGGCCGGTCGGGTCGTTCCCCAGCGGCTCGGTCTCCCAGTCGATGTCCACCTTGCCCGCCAGGGCGTAGGCCACCACCAGCGGCGGGCTGGCCAGGTAGTTGGCCCGCACCTCCGGGTGGACCCGGCCCTCGAAGTTCCGGTTGCCGGACAGGACGGCCGAAACGACCAGCCCCTCGTGCCGAATCTCCTCGCTGATCGCGTCCGGCAAGGGGCCGCTGTTGCCGATGCAGGTGGTGCAGCCGTAGCCGACGACGTGGAACCGGAGCTTTTCCAGGTCGGGCAGGACGCCGGCGTTGGTCAGGTAGTCGGTGACGACCTTCGACCCCGGGGCCAGGCTGGTCTTCACCCACGGCTTGGCTTCCAGCCCCTTCGCCACGGCCTTCTGGGCCAGCACCCCGGCGGCCATCATGACCGACGGGTTCGACGTGTTGGTGCAACTCGTGATGGCGGCGATGACCACCGACCCGTCGGTCAGCGTCCCGCCGTCCAGCTCCGGTTGGGGTAGGACCGGCTTCTCGGCGAACGCCGACGCGGCCGGGGTCGGACCGGCGGCCACCACCGGCAGGGTCGTCCCCATCACCCGCTTGGCCCCGGCCTTGAGCTTCGGCAGGGCCTCGTGGAACGCCGCCTTCACGTCCTTCAAGGCCACCCGGTCCTGCGGGCGGCTCGGCCCGGCCAGACTCGGCTCGACGGACGCCAGGTCGAGTTCCAGGGTGTCGGTGTAGGCCGCCTCCGGGGTGTTCTCGCCGTGGAACATCCCCTGCTCCTGGTAGTACGCCTCGACCAGGGCGACGAGTTCCGGCGGCCGGCCGGTGGACTTCAGGAACCGCAGCGTCTCGCCGTCGACCGGGAAGATGCCGCAGGTGGCCCCGTACTCGGGGGCCATGTTGGCGATCGTCGCCCGGTCGGCCAGCGGGAGCTGGGCGAGGCCGGGGCCGTAGAACTCGACGAACTTCCCGACCACGCCCTTCTTGCGGAGCATCTGGGTGACGGTCAGGACGAGGTCCGTCGCCGTCGCCCCTTCCTTGAGCTGGCCGGACAGCTTGAACCCGATGACCTGGGGGATGAGCATCGACACCGGCTGGCCGAGCATGGCGGCCTCGGCCTCGATCCCGCCGACGCCCCAGCCGAGGACGCCGAGGCCGTTAATCATCGTCGTGTGGCTGTCGGTGCCGACGAGGGTGTCCGGGTAGGCCGCCCCATGCTCGTCTACGAACACGCACCGGGCCAGGTACTCCAGATTCACTTGATGGACGATGCCGGTCTCGGGCGGGACCACCTGGAAGTTCCGGAAGGCCGTCTGACCCCAGCGGAGGAATTGGTACCGCTCCTGGTTCCGCTCGTACTCCAGCAGGGTGTTGTTGGTGAACGCCTGGGCGTTGCCGTAGTCGTCCACCTGGACCGAATGGTCGATGACCAGCTCGACCGGGACGAGCGGGTTGATCTTGGCCGGGTCGCCGCCGAGGGCCTTCATGGCGTCCCGCATGGCCGCCAGGTCGACGACGCACGGCACCCCGGTGAAGTCCTGCATCAGCACCCGGGCCGGGGTGTAGGCGATCTCGACGGTCGGCTCGGCCTTCGGCTGCCACAGGGCCAGGGCCTCGATGTCGGCCTTGCGGACGGACAGGCCGTTCTCGTTCCGCAACAGGTTTTCCAGCAACACCTTGAGCGAGAACGGCAGCTTCTTGGCCTGCGGGTGGGCGGCCTCGACGGCGGCCAGCTTGTGGATGGAATACGCCTTCCCGCCCACCGACAGGGTGGACAGGCTGCCGAAACTGTTGGCCATCGGGGCACCCGCGCGAGAGGTTGCTGTACCGCTATTGTTGGGCATGAATCGGGTAACGGCAACCGAAGGGACCGCCGTATGCGGACCCAGGGCGTTGCCCTGGGCTATGTTGTCTCAGCCCTTCAGGCTGAGGGTTGACCGGCTCCCCGCAGGCTGAAGGCCTGCCACAGCATAGCCCAGGGCAACGCCCTGGGTCCGGAGCGTCATGCGATCGGCCGGTCGGCCTCCTCCAGCACCACCCCGACCTCGGCCAGCACCCGCCGCAGCGGCTCGAAGGCGTCCTCGTCCACCACCACCGCCGTCGGGCCGAGCCGCTCGGCCATCAGCCGCCGCGTCTCCGGCCACTGCATCACCCCGTCGGTCAGCTCCGCGGAGGAGAACCGGACCACCAGCCGGCGGGAGGCTAACGGCGGCGGGAGCTTGCCGCCGAGCAGGAACAGCCGGCCGGCCGGCGGGAGCGGGCCGCCGGTCCGCTCGGCGAACCAGCCGTCGATGTCGGCGAACGACAGCCCGGCGTCGGCCGCCCGCCGGACCGACGCGGGCGTCAGCCGGAACCGCCGGACCCCGGGGGCCTCGTTCGTCAGCGGCTCGGCGTACCGGCCGATCTCGGCGTCGAGCAGGAGGTCCGCCTGGGCCGCGTCCACCGTCAGCGTCACCCCGTCGTCGCCGACCGAGACGCACCGCTGAGGCTTGGCCTCGTAGTCCCGGTTGCCGATGAGCCGGAGCTGACTCAGCCCGGGCTCGGCCCCGTCGGCGGACATCCCGACCCGGTCGGTCAGCTTGACGGACACGACGCCCCGGGCGAGGGCCGCGTCCAGGTCGGCCGGGGTCGGGAACTCGACCAGCACGGCCGACGCGAAGACGGTGATCCGGTCCCGCTTGTTGGCCCACCGCTGCAGCAGGTCGGCCACCCCCGGGGGGACCGGCCGGGTGCTGTGCCGGGCCAGGGTTTGCAGGACCATCGGCAGGGTCAGGCCGGATTCCAGCCCGCGGTACGTTTGCTCGGGGGTCAGCTCGAGGGTGCAGGCCGGGCCGATCCCCTTCCACCGGGCGAACCGCGACAACGACGCGATCAGCCCCGGCGTCAGCCCCTGCCGGAAGGCCAGCACCTCGGCGTTCGGCTGGACGAGCAGCGTCTGCGGCGGAACGGGTGACGCGACCGGCTCCGGCCCGCCGGCGAGCAGGTGCCGGCCGAGGTCGGACAGCCGCACGAGCCAGCCCTCGGTGGTCGGGGCCGCCTCGACCAGCCGGAGCGGGTACGCCACCCCGAGCAGGAACCCCTCGACCCACCTCGCCCCGCGGTCCGGGTGGGCGTCGGCCGGCAGCCCGCCGGCCCACGACGGGTGGTTCTCCCACAGCCACCCGGCGACCGCGGCCGGGGCAACCAATCGGGGCGCGGGGGGGGCGTCAGCCCCCTGATTCTTGATATCTGGGGGGTGCCGCCCCCCGCTCGCCAAGAGGAGGAGCGACAGTAATCCGGCGGTCGGGGCCGCCGACAGCCCGTTCTCGACCGGGGCGTACCCGGCTAGCGGGTCCCAGGCCTCGACGTGCGGGAGCGCCGCGAACACCTGCGTCACGGCCGGTGCCAGCCCGCCGTTCCACGACGCGGGGAACGCCCCGGCCCGGAGTTCGCCATCGGTCTCGGCGAGCAGCCCGGCCGCCTTCGCCCAGAACAACGACAGGATGCCGAGGTCCGGAACCGGGGCCAGTTGGTCGGCCGGCGGGGCGGCCAGCACCTCGTCCCCTTGTAGCCGGGTCTGGTCCCGCTTGAAGAGGGTGTTGGCCTGGGTCAGCCGGACCGGCGAGGCGTCGACCTGCTGCCACGCGGCCGCCAGCCGGAGCGGCCATTCCAACCCATCAGCCTGGCGAGCGGGGGGCGTCAGCCCCCCGAGCCCGTCGGGGCTTCCCAAATCGGGCAGTTCCAGGTCTTCGCCCCGGGCCCGGGCGGCGACGGCCGGGTGGGCGAAGGCAACCGCGGTGAGCGTCCCGCCGGCCCCGAGCCAGCGGTCGAAGTCGTCCAGCGGCGGACCGTCGGGCGGCAGCTCGGGATAAAGGAGCCCGGCGTCGAGGGCCGCCCGGACCGGGGCGAACCCCTCGGCGTGGCCGAGCGCCGCCAGCAGCGTGATGAGTTGCCCGACGGCCCACCGCGGCTGACGGCTCAGGCCCATCACGGCGAGCAGCTTGCGGGCGGCCGGGGGGAGGTCCTTGACCCGCCGGTCGACCTGCGGCGGGTTCAAGAGGACCGCCACCGCCTTGTCGAGCAGCTCCTCGGCCGGCTGCTGGGTCCGGGGCTTGACCAGCTTGCCGGCGACGGCCCGGAGGAGGGGTTCCGCGTACCGCGACAGGGCGTCGCGGACGCGGGGGGACCAGTCGTCGGGATCGGGAGACGGCATCGAGGTGTTGTACGGCGGACGGCGGCCGTGTCTTCCGCCCTCTCCCCTTGCGGGAGAGGGCAGCGAGCCGCAGGCTCGCGGGTGAGGGGATAGGCCTCACGGCGCGGGCAGGTTCTTCCCCTCACCCGCCGCCCTGCGGGCGGCTGCCCTCTCCCGCAAGGGGAGAGGGCGGAGCGAGTCACCCCGACCGCTCGCCTACTTCCCGACCACCTGCGGGGTATGCCCCATCTTCCGCAGCTCGTCCAACACCGCCTCGACCCGCCCGGGGCGGACGAGCAGCACCTTGTCGGACAGCCGGCCGGCGACCTCGGCGGCCAGCTTCTTCCGGGCCAACAGCTCCTCGGCCAACACGGCGTCCTCGGTCAGCACCAGGCAGACCCGGCGGTGCAACTTCGCGGCCAGCCGGGCGTTCGGGTTCGGGCTCACGTCGGTCGGGTCTCCGGTGGTCGCAGGTACAGCCCGGGCCGGGCGATCTCCATGTACCGGTCCGGGTGAACTGCCGGGCCAAAGCCGAACGGTCGGTACAGGTCGTGGGCGTCCTTCGTCACCAGGACGAACCGCCGCAGACCTTGCAGGTCGGGGTGGGCGATCACATAGGCCATCAGCCACTTCCCCAGGCCCCGGCCGCGGTGGGCTTCGAGGACGTATACGTCGCACAGGTAAGCGAAGGTGGCCCGGTCGGTGACGACCCGGGCGAACCCGACCTGATCCGGACCGTGGTACAGCCCGAAGCACAACGACCCGGCCACCGCCCGGCGGACGGTGTCGAGCGGGATGCCCTCCGCCCAGTAGGACCGGCTCAGGTACGCCTGCACGGCGGCCAGGTCGAGCCGGCCCGGGTCGGCCGACAGGGTGTAGCCGTCGCGGGTGTGGTCGGGGTAGGTCATCGAATCTGCCGGACCAAAAACGTCGCACGCGGATGACGCGGATCGGAGCGCGGATGAAACGCGGATCAGACCCAGATCATGGGTTTCAATCCGCGTCCATCCGCGGTTTTATCTGCGTCATCCGCGTGCGATTTCCCCAACCCCACTCACGCCGGGACCCGGTACTTGGCCGACAGCACGTCCCGCTCGTCGAGGATTTCGTAGGCGTAGCCCTGCTCGGTCAGGAACATCTGCCGGTGGTGGGCGAAGTCGAGTTCCCGGGTGTCCCGCGTCACCAGCGTGTAGAAGTGGGCGTCGCCCTCGCCGCTACTCTTGGGCCGCAGGATGCGACCCAGCCGCTGCGCCTCCTCCTGCCGGCTGCCGAACGTCCCCGACACCTGGATCAGGACGTTCGCGTCCGGCAGGTCGATGGCGAAGTTCCCGACCTTCGACAGCACCAAATGCCGGACCTGCCCGGCCCGGAACCGGTTGTACAGGTCCTCCCGCTCGGCGTTCCCGGTCGACCCGGTGATGAGCGGGATGTCGAAGCGTTCCGCGAGCCGCCGGAGCTGGGCCAGGTACTGCCCGATGACGATCACCCGCTGGTCGTGGTAGCGGTCCAGGAGTTCCGCCACCACCTCGTCCTTCGCCTCGTTCTCGCTGGCGATCCGGTACTTGGCCCGGTGGTCCGCGACGGCGTACTCCATCCGCGTCTTGTCGTCCGGCAGGGCGACGCGGATTTCGGTGCAACTGGCCGACGCGATCCACCCCTTCGTCTCCAGCTCCCGCCACGGCACGTCGTACTTCTTCGGACCGATCAGGGAGAACACGTCCCCCTCCCGGCCGTCCTCGCGGATGAGCGTCGCCGTCAGCCCTAGCCGCCGGCGGGCCTGGATGGTGGCCGTCACCCGGAACACCGGGGCCGGCAACAGGTGGACCTCGTCGTAGACGATCAGGCCCCAGTCCCGTTGGTCGAACAGCCCGAAGTGGGGGAAGTTCTCCGTCTTGTCCGGGCGGTAGGTCAGGATTTGGTACGTCGCCACCGTGACCGGCCCGATGTCCTTCGTCTCCCCGGTGTACTCCTTCACCTCTTCGGCCGTCAGCGTCGTCTTGTCGAGGATTTCCCGCCGCCACTGCTTCACCGCGGTGACGCTGGTGGTCAGGATCAGGGTGTTCTTCTTGAGCAGGGCCATCGCCGCGATGCCGACGATGGTTTTGCCGGCCCCACAGGGCAGGACGATGACGCCGCTCCCGCCCCGGGCGTCGCCGCCGGCGTAGAAGATGTCGGCGGATTCCCGCTGGTAGTCCCGGACCCGGAACGGCAGGCCGCTGGCGGCCACCTCCCGCAGGTCCAGCGGCAGGTCGGCCCCCTCGACGTACCCGGCCACGTCCTCGGCCGGGTAGCCGACGGTGATCAGGGCCTGCTTGAGGACGCCCCGGTGGGCCGGGCTGACGGCGAAGCTCGCCTCGTCCAGCCTGTCGCCCAGGTACTCCTTGACCTTCTTCTGCCGGGTCAGCTCCGCGAGCAGCGGCTTGTCCGGGCAGACCAGCTTGAGCGTGTCGGCGTCGACCCGCTCCAGCCGGACCCGGCCGTACCGGGACACCGTCTCGGCGATGTCCGCGGGCAGGGCCGGCGGGATCGGGAACTTGGTGTACTTCCGCAGGACGGCGACCATCTGGTCGGCGGTGAACCCGGCGGCCGCGGCGTTCCACAGCGACAGGTTCGACACCCGGTAGGTGTGGATGTGCTCCGGGCTCTTCTCCAGCTCCGCGAACGGGGCCAGGGCGTCCCGGGCCTCGGCGTACTTCGGGTTGTCCACCTCGACCAGGATCGACCGGTCGGACTGGACGATGAACGGGTTGGTCGGGTCGAACGTATCGGCGACCGGCGAGCCCGGGACGTGAGCCCCGGGGGTCACCGGTTTGGTCTTCGGCGGCATGGTCACCGGCGGGTGCGGTTCGGGATCAACCCACCTATGCTACCGGTCTGACGGAAGGGGTGAAAGCCGAAGTCTTTGGCAGATGGGGTGGCGCAAAAACAAACCGGCCGGCTGACCACCTCTCCCTTGGTCAACCGGCCGGTTTAGGCTCTCGCCGCCAGACAATAAAGCACGGTCGGTGCCGAATCCGCTTTATGCTCGACGGTGAAATGGAGCAATTTACAAAAATCTAACCCCGTTAACGATTTATGCCAAATTGATTTCCAAGTTGAGTTCTACCCAACCGCCTTCGACTCCGGTGGCACGCCCACATTGCATGCAACGACTGCCTAAAAAATAGGCGGTTCGCCTTAACGCGTTGCATGGGCATGACCGTGTTCCGCTAACCCGTTCTGGTCCGCCGAGCCCAATGACGGCCGCTCCTTCGACCCATTTGGGTGGAGCTGGCCCCAGTTGATGAACACCCGGCCCCCGGCCGCCTCGTACTGCTTCTGGAAGTTTTCCAACAGTTGCATGATGGCGTGGTCGGCCAGCCGGACCCGGTCCAGGTGGAGGTGGAGCTTCTGGCCCGGCGGGACGGCCTCCAGCGCCTCGGCCAAGAGCGGCAGCCGCAGGAAGGTGGCCGCCCCGTCCAGGGTCAGGTGGACCCGCCCGGCCTCCGGCTCGTCCCGCCGCGCCACCTTCAGGTGGGAGAACAGGTAGAGCAGCTTGGCGGCCGACAGGAGGACGCCGAGGACGACCCCGGTGAGCAGGTCGCCGAGGACGATCCCGGCCGCGGTGGCCACGAAGACCAGCGCCTCGGACCGGCTCTCCCGCCACAGCCGGACCAGCCCGGGCAGGTTCAGCAGCTTCCAGCCGGTGTAGACCAGGATGGCCGCCAGGGCGGCCGCCGGGATGCGCGAAAGGACGCCCGGCAGCAGGGCGACGAACAGCAGCAGCCAGAGGCCGTGGAGGATAGTGGACAGGCGGGACCGGGCCCCGGCGTCGACGTTCGCGGAACTCCGGACGATCACCCCGGTCATCGGCAGGGAGCCGATCGCCCCGCAGACGACGTTCCCGACGCCCTGGGCCATCAGCTCCCGGTCGTACCGGGTGCGGGGGCCGTTGTGCATGGTGTCCACGGCCGTCGCGCACAAGAGCGACTCGGCGCTGGCGATGACGGCGAAGGTGACGGCCCCCTTCCAGATCAGCCCGAGGGTGAACACCTCCCACCCCGGCCAGGCGATCAGGTGGAAGGCGGCCAGCACGTTCGCCTTGATCTCCACCCGCTCGACCCCGATCCCGCCGTGGTCGTCGACGGCCGGGCCGATCTGGAACCCGAGCCGCTCGAACGGCACCCTACCGAACTCGTTGATCAGGACGGCCACCACCACCGCGACCACCGCCGCCGGAACGATCGCCAGCCGCTTCGGGACGACCGACTTCCAGGTCGCCAGGATGAGGATCGTCACCACCCCGATGAAGGCGGCCTCCTGGTGGTTCGGCTTGCCGGGCTCGTCCGACGGGTCGAACGCCTTGAGGACCGCCCCCGGGATGGTCAGGAGGGCGTCGACCACCTTCTTCGGGGCGGTGTCGTCCACCATGTCGTGGAACTGCTTGGCGATGATGGTCAGGCCGATCCCGGCCAGCATCCCCTCGACCACCGCCGGCGAGACCGCGCGGAACCACTGGCCGACCCGGAACGCCCCGGCGGCGACCTGGATCAGCCCGGCCAGGGCGATCGTCACCCCCATCAGGACGACCGCCCCGGCCCGGTCCCGGCCGGTCGCCTCGGCGTCGTCGAGGAACTGGATGACCAGGACGATCAACCCGGCGGCCGGGCCGGACACCTGGAGCGGGCTGCCGGAGAGCGTCCCGACCAGGATGCCGCCGACGATCCCGGTGACGATCCCGGCCATCGGCGGCAGCCCGCACGCCTGGGCGATGCCGATGCACAGCGGCAGGGCCACCATGAACACGACCAGGGACGACAGCACGTCGGCCCAGCCGGGGGATCCGGGGCGGCGGTCGGCGGGCATGGGGTGAACCTTGCGGTGGAGCCGGCGAGCGGCCGGACCCGGCCCCGGGCGGCCCCCGGCCCGCGGTACGACGGGAGCGGGACGACCGCCTCCCCCTCCCCGCGGGCCAGCGGGGCGAACTGGCCGGACTCCGGGTCGTAGGCGTACACCCGCCCGGTTTCCATCTCGTACACCCACCCGTGCAGCTTCAGCTCGCCCTTCGCCAGCCCGCCGGCCACCGCCGGGTGGGTCCGCAGGTGCTCGAGCTGGATCAGCACGTTCTCCTGGGCCATCACCCCCCACCGGTCGTCCGGCGGGAGCTGGTGGTAGCAGGTGGTGACGATCTCGGCCGCGGCGGCCGCGTGCCCGAGCCACTGCCGGACCCCGGGCATGGCGGCCGTCGCGTCCGGGTTCAGGGCCGCCTGCATGGCCCCGCAGCGGGTGTGCCCGCAGACGATGATGTTCGGGATGCCCAGCCCCTTCAGCCCGTACTCGATGGTGGCCGCCTCGGCCGACGGGGCCATCGGGTTGTACGGGGCGACGATGTTCCCGGCGTTGCGGACGACGAACAGGTCGCCCGGGTCGGCCTGGCAGATCAGGTCCGGGACCATCCGGCTGTCCGAGCAGCCGATGAAGAGGGCCTGCGGCCGCTGCCCGGCGACGAGCTTCTGGAAGAAGTCCCGGCGGGCGGCGAACACGTCGTCCTGGAACCGGTGGATGCCGCTGATGAGCTTCTGCATGGTGAGCCGTGTCCCCTGATTCGCGTGCCGGTGTGGGTGGCCCGGGCCGGGGCGTGAGGCCGCCGGGCCGGGGTGCCGGTGGGTGCGGGTGCGCCGCGGGGCGCGGGGCACGCGGGGACTAGCAGCGGAAGGGGGAGCCGAGGCCGTTGCGGAAGGGGTCGGCGGCGGTCGGGCGGGCCAGGGCGGTCGACGGGTGGCCGGCCGGGGCGGTGGCGGCGAACGGGAGCCGGCCGAGGAGCGGCGGCAGGCGGACCGGCCGGCGGTCCGACCGGGGGTCGGCCTCGCCCGGCTTGGCCGCCTCGTCCCGCGGGGTCTCGTCCTCCTCCTCGTTGACCGGCCCGGCCGGGGCCGGGGTGGCGAGGCCGACGGAAGCGGTCGCGGCGGGGGCCCCGGCCAACAGCACACACCCGGCGACCAGCAGGAGTCGCAGGACCAAGCCGAACAGGTGTGTGGCGTCGAGGCGGGCCACGGCGCAACGTCTCCGGACGAATCAGCACTATTCTAGCCCGGTATACCCGCCGCGGGCAACCGGATCAACCCACCGGCGACGAACTTCACAGGCAAGAATGCCTGTGCCACTGGTGTCAACTCCCCGGATTACCCGGTCGCCGCCCGCAGCCGGCCCAGCAGCCACGGCAGGAACTGCCCCTCCTGCCACCGCCGCACGGCCTTGCCGGCCAGGACCGCCGCGTGCCGGGGCAGGTATCTCAGCCGGTCCCGGCCGCGGGTGTTCCGCCAGAACACCCGCTCCTCGTTGCACGACTGCTGTTCGAGCGTCCGCCGCGGGGGCCGCTTCCCGTAGCTACCGGACACCCGGTGCCAGACTCTCACCGCCGGGTCGTAGAGGATTTCGTACCCGAGCCGGCGGAGCCGGAACGACAGGTCCACGTCCTCGAAGTACGCCCGGAAGTGCTCGGGGAACCCGCCGGCCTTCAGCAGCGCCTCGCGGCGGTAGAAGCCGGCCGCGGCACTCACACCCCAGACCGGACCGGGCGATTGGAGATTGGAGATTTGTGATTGGCGATTTGAAACCGGCCGCGCTGCTGGCGATCCATTCTCTTCTTCAATCTTCAATCTCAAATCATCAATCTCCAACCCCCCGCCCCGCTTCCGCGCGAACCCGCCCGGGTCGTACTCGTCGCCGGCGGTGTCGATCACCGGTGGCAGCCCGCGTGCGACCCGCCCCGGGTCGTGCCGCAGCACGAGAGGCGCGACCGCCCCGACCCGGGGGTCGGCGAACCAACGCAGGGCGGTCTCGGCCCAGCCTTCCGTGACCTCGGCGTCGTCGTTGAGCAACTCGACCACCGGGGCCGTGGCCGCCGCGATGCCGGCGTTCGCGGCCACGCAGAACCCGCCCGGCTTCGGCCGCCGCACGACCGCCACCCCGGCGAACTCGGCCGCGGCGAGTGAGACTGCCCCGCCCCGCGAGCCGTCGTCGACGACGACCACCTCGGTCTCGGTCGGCGCGAACCGCGTGACGCTGGCGAGGCAGAGCCGGAGCAGGTCGGGGCGGGAATGGGAGGGGATGACGATCGACAGGGCCGGCATGGCGCGACCCGGGGTTTCACCCCGGGCTACGATGTGCGACCCCTTCGGGGTCATTGGGTTTGGTTCCGCAGCCTGAAGGGCTGCCACAGCATAGCCCGGGGTGAAACCCCGGGTCGGTTACGAATCAGGTCTTCCCGTCCTGCTCGGCGGCGATCGGGTCGAGGTGGCGGGCGGCCCGGCGGACCCGTCGGCGAACGTCGTCCGTTCGGCCCCGCCACAGGTCGCCGACCAGCCGGCGGAGGGCGCCAAAGCACCGGGCCGTGTGGGCGTCGCGGCGGAGGACGGCCCGCGCCTGTCGTAGCCCGGCCTCGGCCCACACCAGCCCCGACAGCACCCCGGCCTGCCACCGCGGCCAGTGCTTGCCGGCGTAGGTCAACAGCGCGTGCCGGGTCATCAGCCGCAACGGCGGCGGCACCCGGCGGGCGTGCAGCGGGCAGTGGTGGGTGACTTCGACGACCGGGTCGTACCACACGGTCCACCCGGCCGCGGCCGCCCGGCGGCAGAAATCGACATCCTCGTAGTAGAGGAAGAAACTCTCGTCGAGGCCGCCGAGCTGGTCGAAGCACTCGCGGCGAACGAGCAGGCAGCCGCCCGTCGCCCACCCGACCGGCCGGCGGACCGTCGTCCCCTGGTGGCGGCACTTCCGCCGGGCCCGCGGCCGCAACAGCCCGGCGAGCGTGCTCCGGAGCGACGGGAACGGCCCGGCCGACGCCTGCCGCGACCCGTCCGCGTTGACCAGCCGGAAGCCGACGACGCCGGCCGCCGGGTCAGCCCCCGGCCCGCGCTCGGCCGCCGCCAGCACCTCGTCCAGGAACCCGTCCGGGACGGACACGTCCGGGTTGAGCAGCAGCACCCACGGGCTCCCGGCCCCGCGGCCCCCGCGACAGCCGCGGTTGACCGCCCGGGCGAACCCGTGGTTCCGGGTGTGCCGGCGGACGGTGACGCCCCGCAGCCGGGCCAGCCGGCCGCCGGCCGGGTGGTCGGGCGAGTTGTTGTCGACGACGACGATCTCGGCCGCCCCGGTCCGGACGGCGACCGCCTGACGGAGTTGGCGGACCAGCCGGTCGGTGTTCCGCCACTGGCAGAAGTTGACCACCACGACCCGCAGGTCGGGGACCCGGACGGCGGACCGGCGGGCGGCCCGGCGGACGGGTTGGCCGTCGGGCCCGCGGGCCGCGGGGTGCGGGTTCGGCGGCGGACCGCCGGGCGGGACAGCCAGGGCCATTCCGGGTTCCTTCCCGATGGCGGGCGGCGTCGTCACCGCCCGTGAGCCGCCCGGATTGTAGGCAGATCGGATTGGGGGCTGCAACAGCGGTTTACGGCGCCCGATCAGGCCCCAGGGCTGTCGCCCCGGGCTAGGTTGTCGCGGCCCTTCGGGCCTCCGAACCGGTGGATTGAGGGCCGAAGGCCCGACACATCGTAGCCCGGGGCGACAGCCCGGGGCCGCGGACCGCTCCGACCCGGCGGTCATCCGCCCGCCACCCGCCGGCATTCGTCCAGGAGCTGCAGCGCCGTCGGGCTGTCGGCGTCGAACTCGTAGGTCGCGTGGCCGTCGCCGCGGGTGACGTGGATGTTGTGGCACTCCCAGCAGACCGACCCCTCGGCCAGCACCCGCCCACCGGCCAGGAACCGCAGGGTGAACGCCGGGTCGTGGCAGCGGCGCTCCTCGCCGGGCGGGAGCCGCCGCCACAGGTCGGCCACCCGGGCCGCGTCGCCGCCGGTCAGCCGGGCCGCCGGCCCCGCCGTCTCGGTCTGCGGGTCGAGCGGCACCACCTCGACCGCGTCAGCGGCCGGCAGCCCGGCCGGGTCGTAGCCGTCGCACACGGTTGGCCTCGCTTCCCCCGACGGGGTGGGTGCGGACCCCGACCGGTCCCAGAGAAGCCGGCCCACCCATCCCACGAGAATAACCCCGCCCCCGGCCCCGCCGCAACCGCCCGTCCTTCGGGTATCATCGAGTTCGCGCGACGCGCGGCGGCCCGGCCGGGGAGTACCCCGGCGAGACCGGAGGCGGCGGATGGCGTCCCGAACCCGGCCGGCGGACCTCCTCCGGCAGCTCGACCCCGGCCCGGCCGCCGACGCCGAGTTGCTCGGCCGGTTCGTCGCCGCCCGCGACCAGGCCGCGTTCGCCGAACTCGTCCGCCGGCACGGGCCGCTCGTCCTCGGCGTCCTCCGCCGGCTGACGGGCCACCCGGACGACGCCGACGACGCCTTCCAGGCCGTCTTCCTCACCCTCGCCAAGAAGGCCGGAGCCGTCCGCCGGCCCGACCTGCTCGGCAACTGGCTCTACGGGGTGGCGGTCCGGGTCGGCCGGCGGGCCCGGCGGGGGGCCGCCCGGCGGAGGCGGCGGGAGGTGCCGGCCGTGAACGCACCCGAGCCCGCGGCGATGGACCGGACGCCGTTCGACGCCGGCCCGGAGCTGTACGAGGAGTTGGACCGCCTGCCGGCCTGGTATCGGGACGCCGTCCTCCTTTGCGACCTCCAGGGGCTCTCCCGGGCCGAGGCAGCGAAGCGGCTGGGCGTACCCGAAGGGACGCTATCGAGCCGGCTGGCCGGCGGCCGGAAGCGGCTGGCCGACCGATTGGCCCGGCGGGGGGTGGCGCTGTCGACGGCCGGGGTGCCGGCGGTCCTCGGCGGCGGCCGGGCGACGGCCGCGGTGCCGGACGAACTCATCACCAAAACCTGCGGGCTGGTGGCCGACTGGGCGGCCGGGGGCGCGGCCCCCGCCCCGGTGGCCCGGCTCGCCGACGGGGGGTACTCGATGCGACAGGTGATGCTGGCGGGGGTATGCGGGCTGGTGGTGGCGTCGGCCGGGGCGATGGTCGTCGGCCGGACCGACGACCCGGCCAAGCCGACCGACCCCGCGAAGCCGACCGACAAAGCCGTGGCAAAAGCTGAACCAAAGGGGGACGGAAAGCCCGTCGCCCTGACCGACCGGCCGCGGCTGCGGCACGCGATCGACCTCGAGTTCCCGGCCCCGGGGCAGGTCGTCTGGAGCCCGGACGGGGCGGCCTTCGCCGTCCGAGGGGTCGTGCCGCCTCCGCCCCTCCCGGCCGGCGCGGGCTTCGGCGGGGGCGGCTTCGGGCCGCAGAACGTGCTCAGCGTCTACCCGTACCCCGTGGTCGATGACAACAAGCTCGGGGCGCAGGTCCTCTACACCCCCTCCCGGCTCGTCGGGTTCACCTCGAACGGCAAGCAGGTCATCACCGACCTCCGCGAGTCGGGCCTGGTCAGCGGCAAGCACCAGCTCTTCTACGCCAACGTGGACGGGAGCAACGAAGGCAACCGGACGGTCGAACTCGACGCCGACCCGACCACCGGGTATGCCTTCGCCCCGGACGGCAAGACGTTCCGAACGGTCTACACCGAGGCGTTCGCCAACAAGCCAGGCCGGGTCGAGGTCCGGGAGGTGAGCACCGAGACCGGGCGGACGGTTCGGGTGCCGCTCACGGCCGAGGGGGCGTTTGGGGTGGTCGCGCTGTCCGCGAACGGGAAGCGGTTGGCCGGCATCGGGGCCGACGACCGGGTCACGGTGTACGACGTGGACGCCGGCAAGGAGCTGTGGTCGAAGGTAGTGGATTTGAAGCGGCTGGCGGCGGATCCGAAGGTGTATCAGCCGTTCGGCGTCGCCCTCTCGCCAGACGGCGGTTTACTCGTCGCTTCACACGGGCTGTGCATCCCAGCCGTGCTAGACGCCACGACCGGCGAGCAGGCCGCGGGGCTAGAGGGTGCCGAGCACGTCCAACTGCCCTCGCAGCCGGGCAGCCTGTCGGCCGACGGCCGGCTGTTCGCCGCCGCCGGCCTAAAGACCATCCGGCGGGACGACGACCCGAAACGGCCCGGGTCGAACAACGCTTACCCTGATGTGAACCACTTCCTGACCGTCTGGGACACCCGGACCGGGAAGGTGGTGAAGACGTGGCGGGGCGGCCGCGGAGACGTGGCGTTCCACCCGTCCAAGCCCGTACTGGCGATCCTGGAACCGAACGGCGAGAAAGCCCGCCTCGGGCTATGGGACTTCGCGGCCGAGGGGCCAGACAAGAAGTGATCGGAAGAATCCGCACAGATCGACTTGACCGGCCCGAACGGGAGTGTAGATTATAGTGAACGAGTGTTCCCTTATAGACGAGGGGCGTGACCGCCCTCGCGTTGGTCCATCGGCCGCCGATGATGCGGGCGAACGGGTCGGGGAAGCGGGAACCGTGGCGGGATACGGGATCGGTCGCTCCCAGCTTCAACCCCGAACCGGCTAACGACTTCGGCGAAACTCCGTTGCCGAGCGTTGCAGCCCCACCTAGTACGGTCAGGTGACGAACCCCTGGAATTTCCAGGGGTTCGTGGTTGTTCTGGGGGCGGAGAAAAAAGAGGGGGGGGGAGGGGTGTCACCGGGGCAGGTACGACAAGAGGTAGTTCACCAGGGCAAAGCAGATGATGAGTAGGAATAGCACCACCCACGCCTGGAACAGGATGCTGTCGGACTGGGTATACTCCGGCGGGGCCTCGGCGGCCGGGGCCGGGGTGAGCTTGGCGGGGTCGGCCATCGCGGTTCCTCCGGGTGATGTCACTCCCTCCATCATCGGCCGTCCGGCCCGCACGGTTCCAGCCCGCCGGCCGCGAAACCGAACCCGGCTCTCCGTCCGCAGGAAATTTGACGGGTGGCCCGATTGTTCCCGGCGTCCGGCGGGGCCGGCCTCAAAACTGGCCTAGGGATTCGACCGGCCCGGGGTAGGATAAGGGGGTGGCGCCCCGTCGCCCGGCGGCCCCCAAACGGCTCCCGCCCCGGTCGGCCCGGCCATGCAGACTCGCTCCGCCGCCGCCATCATCCAGGCCGTCCGCGACAGCGGCCTCGTCCCCCCGGACGACTTCCCGTCCGTGGAGCAAGAGCTGACCGCCCTCGGGGAGGACCCGCCGGCGGTCATGCGGCACCTCGTCCAGGCCGGCCGGGTCACCGTCCACCAGCTCCGCAAGGTCGTCCACGGCAAGACGGCCGAACTCTTCGTCGGCCCGTATGTGCTGCTCGACAAGGTCGGCGAAGGGGGGATGGGGAAGGTCTACAAGGGCCGGGATTCCCGCACCGGCCGGCTGGTCGGGCTGAAGGTGGTCCGCCCGCACCTGTTGGCCAACCCGGTCGTCCGGGGCCGGTTCCACCGCGAGGTCCAGACCGCCCACGCCCTGAAGCACCGGCACATCGTCGAGGTGTTCGACAGCGGGGAGGACGCCGGCCGGCACTACCTGGCGATGGACTTCGTGGACGGGATCGACCTGTCCCGGCTGGTCCGGGAGTACGGGGCGGTCCCGGTCCCGGAGGCGTGCGAGTACCTGCGGCAGGCGGCCCTGGGGTTGCAACATGCCCACGACCAGGGGATCGTCCACCGGGACGTGAAGCCGTCGAACATCATCGTCAGCGGGGAGCGGTTCCACCCGGCCCAGACCGAGCCCACCCTGGTCCGCATCCTCGACATGGGGCTGGTCCGGTGGGTCGGGTTCGAGGAGGAGGACCACCCCGGGACCGACCTGACCCGGGACGGGACGGTGGTGGGGACGCCGGACTACATGGCCCCGGAACAGGCCAAGAACTCGAAGGCGATCGACCACCGGGCCGACCTGTACGCCCTCGGCGGGGCGTTCTACTTCCTCCTGACCGGGAAGCCGCCGTTCCCGGACGGCAGCCCGATCGAGAAGATTCTGAAGCACCAGATCGAGCCGCCGCCGCCGCTCCAGGCGGCCCGCCCGGACGTGCAGGACGGGCTGGCCCGGGTGGTCCGGAAGCTGATGTCGAAGAAGCCGGCGGCCCGGTTCGGGTCGGCCGCCGAGCTGGCCGAGGTGCTCCAGCCGTTCACCTGGTTCCGCCCGGACGACCGGGCCCCGAACTTCACCCCGCTGCCGGCCGGGGCCCCGCCGGCCCCGCAGACGCTCTCCGGCGGGTCGTCCACGGCCGTCCCGACCCCGCTCCGGCCGAAGCCGACCGTGCCGACCACGCCGAAGCCGAAGACCCCCGCCCCGAAGCCGTCGACCGTGCCCCAGCCGCTCGTGACGGCGACCGACCGGACACCCAGCCCGCGGACCCCGCCCCCGGCACCCCGGCGGCCGACCCTGCGGCACCAGCCGCGGCGGCCGGAGCCGACCCGGGGCGTGTGGTGGGTGGTGCTGGCGGCCGTGGCCGTCGTCGCCGCCCTGACCGGGTCGGTGGCCCTGGTGGCGGCCCTGTTCGGGCTGCTCAAGAGCTGACGCCGGCCCTACCGGGTGGAATGCACGGTCAGGTAAACCGACCCGGTCACGTTCGCCCGGTCGGCCGCGGCCAGGTTGTAGGCCACCTGCATCTGCATCACCGGCCGGAGGTCGGCCACCGTCAGCTCGACCGTCCGGCCGTCGGGCATGAGCCGGGCCGCCGTCACCGGCACGTCGTCCTGCCCCTCGGCGTTCGGGTCCGACACCTTCCACCGCTTCGACCCGTAATCGCCGGACCAGCGGTAGTTCCACCGGGCCACCCGGTAGCGGGCCGGGTCGGTGGCGGCGGCCGGTTCGAGCGGCCGGCCGAAGGTCAGCCGGAGGGAGCTGCCATCCACCTTCATGGCCGTCGGCACGTCGAGCGGCTTGCCGGTGTACCGCACCCTCTGAAGGCAGCCGTCGGCCTTCGCCGCGGTCTGCCAGCCGTTGAGGCCGCAGACGTACAGATGGCCGTCCTGGGGGTGGAACCGGCCCCGGCAGACGCCCGACAGGAACCGGATGTCGAGCGGGGCAACGCCGCCCTGGGTGACGCCGGCGGCCGTCTTCTGGCGGAGCAGGACGAACGGCCGGCACCGGCCGTAGGAGAGGTGGATGGGCAGCCCTGCGAGCGGCCCGAACCGGCCGGGCGGGACCCACACCTGCCCGCCGGCCGAGTTGTCGACTTCCCGGGGAATCCAGCAGAGCGGGCCGTCGTAGGTCTTGGGCGGGTCCTTCCGGTGGTGGGCCCGCATGTCGCCGTAGAAGCCGCCCGGCTTGTACTCGTCGACCCGGGTGGCCGGCATCCAATTCCCCTCCTGGTCGGCCCCGGTCAGGATGCCGGCGGGCGACATGCCCATCCCGATCGGGTGGCGGAACCCGGTGCAGAGCGTCTCGGCCTTCGAGCCGTCCTTCGAGACCTTGATGAGGGTGCCGCCGGACGGCAGGTCGGTGTCGCCGGTCTTGAAGAAGTAGAAGTTCCCCTCGGGGTCGGTTTCGAGGCAGGTGTCGTAGGAGTGCTCGCCGGGGCCGGTGTGCCAGTCGTTACACAGGTTCTCGTAGAAGTCGGCCTCGCCGTCGGCGTTGAGGTCGTGCAGTCGGGTGAGCTGGCCGCGTTCGAGCACTACGACCTTCCCGTCCACGACCCTCAGGCCGAGCGGGTGGTAAAGGCCGGTGGCGTACCGCTGCCAGGAGCAGGTGCCGGCCGTCTCGTCGACGGCGACGAGCCAGACATCGCCGTGGCAGGTGGAGACGGCGACCCGGCCGTCCGGGAGGAAGTCGAGCCCGGTGCAGAAGAACAAGGCATTGAACCGGTTCTGGGTCGGTATCGTCAGTGTGTCGACGGCGAACGGCCCGTCACCGGTGCCACGCTCCAGTTTGGTGACGATCGGCTCACCCCACCGCTTGGGGCCGGGCCGGGTCAGCGCGACGACCGGGTCGACGGTGTCCGCCGGCTCGCCGACCGGGGCCTCGGAATGCGCGGACACGACGACGGTGGGCCGGCCGTCCCGCCCCGGGGCGAGCCGGGTCGTCTCCCAGACCCGGCGGCCGTCACGGTCGTACTCGAACACCACCCGGTCGGCGCGAACGTATTGCCCGCGGAACCGGCCGGCCGTCGGGACCGGGGCGGTCGCCCGGGGGTCGCCGGCCGGCCCGGCGAAGGCCATCGTCCCGGCCGGGGTCGGGGTGTTCATCAGCCCGAACCGGACGTCGCTGTGGTTCAGCCAGCCGCCGGTCCAGCCGGCCGCCAGCCGCAGGGTGCAGCGGTCGAAGACCACGCCGGCGTCTCCCTTCTCCCCGAGCCGTACCACCGTGGCCTTGTACACCCTCTCCCGGCCCTTGCCGAGCGGGTAGGCCATCGTGCAGTTGAGGAACGGGCCGGTGTCCATCCGGCGGAACCGACCGTCCACCCAGTTCGCCTCGATGGCCTGTTCCCACGGCTCGGCCGGTCCGGTCGCCGGCCGCGGGGTCCAGTCGGCCAGGGCCGGGTCGATGCCCGGCGGGAGCCCCCGGGCCGGCCGCGGCGGCGGGGCGACCGGGACCGGATCGGCCGCCGGGGCGACCGGAACCGCAACGAGTAGAAACAGCGGGAGCAGGCGAAGGCCCATGAGGTGCGTTCCGGCGGGGAGGTCTGGCGGATGGAGTGATGATGACCGACCGCGACCGGGAATGCAACCGCCCCGGCCGGAACGACCCGGATACAATCCCCCGGGCGGCCATCCGACGCCGCCACCGCGACCCCTGTTCCCACGCAAGGAGTCGATCATGTCCCGGGCCCGTTTCATCCCGTTCGCCGCAGCCATGGTCTTCGTCGCGCCGGCCGGGGCGGAGGACAAGCCGGCCAAGTTCGACCCGCAGAAGTTGCTCGGCAAGTACATCGACATCGAGGGGATGAAGGACGGCGAGAAGGCCGACCCTGACCGCCTCAAGGGGCAGTTCGTGACCGTCACCAAGGACGTCTTCAAGATCGAGGGGGACCTGCCGCAGCAGACGTTCGAATTCGCCTACAAGCTGGACGTGACCAAGACACCGGTCGAGATCGACCTGGAAATCCAGTACCCCGAGGACCTGAAGGGGAACAAGGCCCGGGGCATCATCGCCTTCGACGGCAAGACGCTGAAGCTCTGCTACCACAAGGACGACAAGGACCGCCCGAAGAAGTTCGAGGCGACGGCCGAGAACGGCTACTTCCTCTGGACGATGAAGAAGGCGGAGAAAAAATGAGCCGCGGGTGCCGCACGCACCCGGTTCAGGGGAGCCGCGACCGCCACGGCCGGCGGGCGGCACGGCCGTGGGTGATGGCCAAGATCACGGCCACCGTCCCGTCCACCGCGTAGGTGATGACGACCGGGAACCGCCGGGTGACCGTTCGCGGATCTCCCGGCCGCGCGGGGCACCCGTCACCGCGGCACCGGCGTGCGGGAAGGCCAGGATGCGGGCGATCGCGGCGCCGACCTCGGCGTCGAAGTCGCTGCCTAACCCAGGCTGTCGGGCCTCGTAGAACGCGACCAGATGAAGCTGGTCGGCGTTCGCCCCGGCGGTGTAGCGGTGGGTCATTGCCCCCGCATCCGCTTCAGGAGTTCCTGCACGTTCTGCTTCACCTGTTCGCCGTCGAGGAGCCGTTCCGGGTGGGCGTGGGCCTCATCCGACCGGCGGACGATCTCGGCCAGGTGTTCTGCGTAGTCGGGGTCCGAGGCCTGCCAGTCCCCGATGTCCACGCTCTCCGCGAGCCGCCCGACCATCTCCCGGCGGTCTTCCAGCGGCAGGTCGATGGCCTGCTCCAAAAGTTTCATCGCGGCGTCACTCATCGCACACCTCCGGTTCCGGGTTTACAGCGTCGGGCCGATCCCCCACGGGGCGAACTCCTCCTCGCCCACGCCGTTGATCTCGCTCTTCGTCTTCTCCCCGCCGGCCACCCGCAACACCGTCTCGAAAATCTCCTGCCCGACCTCCTCGACCGGCACGCCGTCCAGAATCTTCCCGGCGTCGATGTCCATGTCGCCTTCCATGTGCCGGTACAGCGGGGTGTTCGTCGCCACCTTGATCGACGGGGCCGGTTTGCACCCGAACACGCTCCCCCGGCCGGTGGTGAACACGCACACGTTCGCCCCCCCGGCCACGATCCCCGTCATGCTCACCGGGTCGTACCCCGGGGTGTCCATCACCACGAACCCCTTCGCCGTCACCGGCTCGGCGTACCGCACGACATCGACCATCGCCGTCGTCCCGGCCTTCGCAATCGCCCCCAGCGACTTCTCGTAAATCGTCGTCAACCCGCCCTCCTTGTTCCCGGGCGACGGGTTGTTGTTAATCTCGGCCCCGAAGACGCCCGCGTACCACTCCCACCACTTGATCCGCTCGACCAGTTTCTCGCCCACCGCCTTCGACACCGCCCGGCGGGTCAGGATGTGCTCGGCCCCGTAAATCTCCGGCGTCTCGCCCAGGATCGTCGTCCCGCCCTGCTGCACCACCAAGTCGCTGGCCACCCCCAGGGCCGGGTTGGCCGTCACGCCGCTGTTCCCGTCCGACCCGCCGCAGTTGGTCCCCAGGATGATGTGCTTGGCCGACACCGGCACCCGGCGGATGTCGTTCACCCGCGGCAGGACCTCGGCCACCGCCTTCACCCCGGCCTCGACCGTCTTGCCGATCCCGCCGCACTCCTGGATGTTCAGCACCACCGGGCCGCCCTTCGCCCCGCCCAACTGGATCACGTCCAGCTTCTCCCCCTCGATCAGGTGGTTCGCCTGGACGATCTCGCACCCCAGCCCCACCAGGATGTACGCGGCCACGTTCGCGTGCCGGGCGAACCCGGCCAGGGTGCGGTCGAGCTGCTTGTGGTCCGGGCCGTCGAACTGCATCGCGCACCCGCCCCGGTGCGTCACCGCCACCACCCCGTCCACGTTCGGGTACTGCTTCAGGACGCCCGACTCCCGCACCCGGTCGGCGATGTACTTGCTGGTGCTGGCCGAGCAGTTCACCGTGCTGATGACGGCCACGTAGTTCCGGGTCCCGTAGCGGAGGTGGTCCGGCCGGCCCGGGCCGCGGTCGAACCCCAGGAACGTCCGCTCCTCGGCCGGCGGGGGTAACGGGGCCGGGATCGCCGACGCATACGCGTAATCCCGCTCGAACGCCCCGACCTTGACGTTGTGGACGTGGACGTGCTCGCCGACCGCCACCGGCCGGGCCGCGAACCCGATCACCTGCCCGTACTTCGAGACCGGCTCCCCCTCACCGATCGGCCGGACGGCGAACTTGTGCCCCATCCGGACGGCCGCCGGGACCCGGACGGCGTGGCCGTCGTGCCGCAACTCCGTCCCGGCCGGGATCGGCCGGCGGGCGACCGCCACGTTGTCCTGCGGGCGGAGGTGGACGGCGTAGTCCGGGAGCGGGGCGGCGGCCATCGCGGGGTCCTTGCGGCGGAGCGGCGGGATACCCTCAACCTACCCGAAACCGGCCACCGGGAGCAGCCCGACCCGGCCGGGGGTGCGGGTTGTGCGGCTCGCCCCGGCGGGGCGGTCTGGGCCGGCCCGAATCGGCAGTTGCACCCGGGCCGGCCGGAAGTATGATGCGTCTAACTTCGGCGCCCGGCCGTGTCCGTGGCCGTGGTTTCCCCTATCGTAACGTGCTACATGACGCCGGCCGTGATAGGGTCCCTCGTGCCGCGGAAGGGTCGGTCGATGGAAAAGTGGCTGATCTACGGGGCGCTCGGCGTCTCCGGCCTGCTGCTCCTGATCTTCCTGCTGGACATGTTCGTCGGCATCTTCGGCGGCGGGTCGCCGAACCCGTTCACCACCGTCGACGTGTTCGGCATCATCGCCGCGGGGGTCGTGGGCTACCTGGCGTACAACGCCTCGAAGGACTTGAAGTAACTCCGGGGGAATGGCTCTGACCCCTACCCCCTCCCCCCCCCGCCGATCGCACCCCACCCCCTCTTCTGTCGCAACTCATTACAGACGACCGGCTTAAGCCCGGCTGGACCTACCCAATTTGCGGCACACCCGGCAACGGTGTGGTGTACAAATTCTTACAAAGTCGGTAGTTAGAACTCGCTCGTCCGTTGCCGTTGGCGGCAACGGACGACGCCTTCTCCCGATCCCCTCCTTCGACCGATCGCCGGCCCCGAGGCAGGCCACGCCCCTCGGGGGCATTCTGAACAAATTATCACATATTTTCCCCATAGGTCAACCCCGTTCGGCCGGTTTCTTCGACCGCCGCCCCGGGGCTACCCGGCCCCGGCCAGCCCCAGCACCGCCTCGATCAGCCCGTCGGCGGTAAACGCCGTCGCCTCGGCGGCCACCGGGTAGCCCAGCTCCCGGACCACCCGCCCCGTCTCCGGGCTGATCGCCACCAGCTTCACCTCGCCGCGTTCCACCCGCCCGCGGATCGTCTCGTCGAACGCCCCGAGCAGCCCACGGGCGATGTTCGAGCTGCTCAGGGTGACGAACTCGACCTCCCCCCGGCGGAGGCGGTCCAGCACCGCGGCGTCCGGGTCGATCGCGTCGACTTGGTCGTAGGCCGTGACCTGCTCGACGCTGGCCACCTTCGCCAGCTCGTCCCGCAGCAGTTCGCGGCCGCGGTTGGCCCGGGCCAGCAGCACCCGGAACCCTGCGACGTGCGGTCGCAGGGCCTCGGCCAATCCCTCGGACGAGTACGCCGCGTCCGGCACCACGTCGGCCCGCAGGCGGTACTCGCGGAGGGCGGCGGCCGTCTTCGGGCCGATCGCGGCGAACTTCACCCGCCCCAGGTCCCGCAGGTCGCGGCCGAGGGCGTCCAGCCGCCGCACCACGGCATGAACCCCGTTCGCGCTGGTGAAGACGAGCCAGTCCCACTTCCCCTCGCGGACCTCGCCGAGGGCCCGGTCGAGCGGCCCCCAGTCGGCCGGGTCGCGGACCTCGACCGTCGGCAGGCGGGAGACGACCGCTCCGAGGTGTTCGAGCTTCCGCACCATCTCGGCCGCCTGGTGGGCCGGCCGCGTCACCAGGACCCGGCGGCCGAACAGCGGCCGGGCCTCCCACCACGACCTCGGCGGCCGGTGGGCGACCGGCTCGCCCACGATGATGAGGCCGGGGGCTTCGAGCCCGGCCTGCCGGCGGGCCTCGTCGAGGTCGGCCAGCCGGGCCGAGACGGTCCGCTGGGCCCCGGTGCTGGCCCGCTCGACCACCGCGGCCGGGGTGTCCGGGCTCTTGCCGTGCTTGAGGAGTTCCGCAACCAGGACCGGCAGCCGGGCCACACCCATGTAGATGCACAGCGTCCCGGGGAACGCGGCCAGGGCCTTCCAATCCAGCGTGTTGCCGGTCTTGCCGGGCAGCTCGTGGCCGGTCACAAGGGCCACCGAGCTGGCGTAGTTCCGGTGGGTGAGGGGGACTTCGAGGTAGGCCCCGGCTGCGAGGGCGGCCGTCACCCCCGGGACGATCTCGTACCCCACCCCGGCCGCCCGCAGGGCCTCGGCCTCCTCCCCGCCGCGGCCGAAGATCAGCGGGTCGCCGCCCTTGAGCCGGACCACTGTTTTGCCGGCCTGCCCGGCGTCGATCAGGAGCCGGTGGATGTGCGGGTACTTGTCCGGGTGCTGGCCGGGGAGGTCGCGGACGCAGACCACCTCGGCGGCCGGGTTCACGCCGTCGAGCAGCCGGCGGGGGACGAGCTGGTCGTGGACGACGAGGTCGGCCCGGGCCAGCAGCTCGGCGGCCCGGACGGTGAGCAGGCCGGGGTTGCCGGGGCCGGCACCGACGAGGAAGACACGGGGTTCTTGGGGATCAGGCTGGGACATCGGAGAAGAGACCCCACCCCCTAACCCCCTCCCCCGCGGGGGGAGGGGGGACCGGAGTTCGGTGGCCGGTGTTGTTCCCCTCCCCCCACGGGGCGGGGCCGGGGCGTCGGTTCTTTGTCCGGTCCCCCCTCCCCCCGCGGGGGAGGGGGTTAGGGGGTGGGGTCCTGTTTCAAACCGCGATCTCGTCCGCGGCCGTCGCCTCTTCGTCCTCGGGGACGCCGGGGAAGAAGTGGCAGAACAGGATGCCGACCAGGTACAGCCCGAACATCGGGACGAACAGGTACGACATCGTCACCACGTCCGGGGTGGGGGTGATGACGGCCGACAGGACGGCCAGGATCATGCAGGCGTACCGCCACTTCCGCAGGTAGTCGGACGCGGTGAACAGCCCGATCCGGTTCAGGAAGATCATCACCAGCGGCGTCTGGAACGAGATGCCGAAGACCAGCGGGAGGATCAGGGCCAGCCCGAACCACTCGTTCATCCGGATGTCCGGGTCGAACCCGAGGAACTCGTTGAACCGCAAGAGCGCCTTGACCGCCCCGGGGAGGACGAGGAACTGGCACAGGAGGACGCCGCCGAGGAACAGGATTACGCTCGGCCAGAACATGACGGAGACGTACCGCCGCTCGTGGGGGTACAGCCCGGCCCCGACGAACGCCCAGAACTGGTACAGGATCCACGGGCTGGCGAGGACGAACCCGCACAGGGCCTGGACCTTGAAGTACACCACGAACCCCTCCTGGACGGACAGGGTGGCGATGTAGTTCTTCGTCCCCAGCAGGGTCTCGCCCTTGACGTTCAGGTAGTTGATGTAGGCCGGGTAGACCCGCAGCCGGGTCTCGACCTCGGCCGGGGCCCCGTCCCGCGGCGGGCCGAAGGCCGCGGCCAGGTCGGCCGGCCGGACCCACACCGGCATCTCCTCCGGGGCCCCGAGGAGCTTCCGCCGCTCGTCCTCGGTCAGGCTGGTCAGCGACCCGCCGTTGGCCTTCAGCTTGTCCTGGATGGCCAGCACCTCGGCCGGGTCGGCGTTGGTCAGCTTGGCCAGCTTCTCGGCCGACTCCTTCTCGTTCCGCCGGCTGATGAAGTCCCGGACCTGGGACTCGACCGGCTCGGTGATGACGGCCAGCATCGGCCGGCCGATGCCGATGCTCTTGTCCCCGACCGACTCCCCGACCGCGTCCAGGACGAACCCGATGACCATGAAGAAGATCAGCCCGAGGATGGCCCGGATCATCCGGGCGCGGAGTTCCTCGATGTGGTCCCCGAACGACATCCGGGTGCTGTCGAAGATGTCGTCCGGGTAGTCATGGGTGCGGGTGCGGCCGAACAACATGGCGGACCCTTGCGGCGGTGGGAGGCGGCTCCAACCACGAGGCGAGGGTGCCCGGCCGGTTGGCGGAACGGGTTGGACGGAAGGTCCGGGTTATGGTATCGGGCGGCCGCCCGGGGCTCAAGTTCGGGGCCGGCCGGTCGTGGACCGGTTCGGGTGGCCGGGGCAGAGTCCTCGATGCCCCGGCCCGGGTCGGTGGAGCGCGGGCCTCCGGCCCGCATGCGGCCGGGACGGCCGCGCTCCAAAGAACCGGGGCATCGAGGACTCCGCCCCGGCCACCCGGCATGAGGCGGTGCCCCTTACCCCGGCTCGGAGGCCGGCCGATGCGGCGGATGTCGTTCCTGGTGCTGCTGTTCGGGGCGGCCGGCTGCCTCCGGTACGAGGGGCCGGTCGAGACGTACCGGGAGAACCGGGTCCGCCCGCCGGTCGACGCCCGGGACGACAAGGGCAACCCGCTGTACTCGATCGAGGAGCAGGAGAAGCGGGCCCGGTCGCGGCTGACGCTGTTCGACGACGACCCGCGGATCACCCCGCCGACCGGCATCTCCCGCCCGGGCGGCATCGGGCGGTGATCCGTTTTGAAGACATTCACCACAGAGTCACAGAGACCACAGAGCAGACTAAGACGATAGAGAATTTATTTAGATGTTCTCTGTCTTCGTTTGCTCGGTGTCCTCTGTGACTCTGTGGTGAATCTTCTCCCACATCTCCCGAATCCCCTCCCAGTGCGGCTATTTTCGTTGCCCCCCGGCCGGCCGGGGTGGCACAATAGCCGCTGCCGCACACCCTTCCGACGGAGGCACGTCATGGGGCTCTGGGACCGGATCACCGGCGAGTTCATCGACATCATCCAGTGGACCGAGCCCTCCCAGAACGAGGTGCTGTCGTACCGGTTTACCCGGTACAAGAACGAGATCAAGAACGGTGCCAAGCTGATCGTCCGGGAGGGGCAGGCGGCGGCGTTCGTCAAGGAGGGGCAGCTCGCCGACGTGAAGGGGCCGGGGACGTACACCCTGGACACCAACAACATGCCCATCCTGTCCACCATCCTCGGGTGGAAGTACGGGTTCGAGTCGCCGTTCAAGGCCGAGGTGTACTTCATCTCGACGCGGCAGTGGACCGACCAGAAGTGGGGCACCCAGAACCCGGTGATGGTGCGTGATCCCGAGTTCGGCCCGGTCCGGCTGCGGGCGTTCGGGTCCTACGCCTTCAAGGTGACGGACCCCGGCACCTTCCTCCGCGAGCTGGTCGCCACCGACCCGTCGTTCGAGGCCTACGAGGTGACGAACCAGTTCCGCAACGCCATCGTGTCGCGGTTCGTCGATGTCGTCGGGTCGGCCAAGATTCCGATCCTCGACCTGGCCGGGAACTACGAGAAGATGAGCAAGCTGGCCCTGGACAAGATCGGGCCGGAGCTGGCCAAGATGGGGATCAGCCTGACCCAGTTCTTCGTCGAGAACATCTCGCTCCCGCCCGAGGTGGAGGCGGCCCTGGACAAGCGGAGCCAGATGGGGGTGTTGGGGAACCTGGACCAGTACGCCAAGTTCCAGACGGCCGAGGCGATCCGGGACGCGGCCCAGAACCCGGGCGGGTTCGCCGGGCTGGGGGCGGGCATCGGGGCCGGGGTGGCCGTCGGCGGGCAGATGGCCGGCACGATCGCCGGGGCGGCGTCGGCCCCGGGGCAGGTGGCGGCCGGTCACACGCAGGCCCCCGCGACCCCGCCGCCGATGCCGACCGCGGCGAGCTACCACGCGGCCATCGACGGGGCGGCCGCCGGGCCGTTCGACTCGACGGCGCTCGCCGCCCAGATGAAGGCCGGGAAGGTCGGCCGTAGCACGCTGGTGTGGAAGCCGGGGATGGCCAACTGGGTGGCGGCCGACACGGTCGAGGAGCTGCGGCCGCTGTTCGCGCATCTGCCGCCGCCGCTGCCGACGTGATCCCGTTCTGGGCGAACCGCGAGCGTGAGCGAGCGGGTGCGACCCCAAACCCGCTCGCTCACGCTCGCGGTTCGCCCGGATGCTTCCATGCCCGACGCGCCTCCTTCTGGTCGCCTGTTCCCGTGCCCGAACTGCGGGGCGAAGGTCGAGTTCGACCCCGGCAGCCGGGCGCTCAAGTGCCCGTACTGCGGGCACTCGTCGGCCATCGCCCGGACCGCGGCGGCCGACCTCGCGGTCGAGGAGCGGGACTACGAGGAGTACCTGGCCCGCGAGGAGGACGGCGGCGGGGCGGTGATCGCCGGCCGGTCGTCCGAGACGCGGTGTACGGGCTGCGGGGCGATGGTGCTGCTCGAAGACAAGGTGGCCACCGAGGACTGCCCGTTCTGCGGGACGCACCTGGAGAACCAGCCGGAAGCCGCCCAGCGGATGATCCCGCCGGAGTCGCTGGCCCCGTTCGCCCTCGACCTGCGGGCGGCCCGCGAATCCTTCAACAAGTGGCTTGTCAGCCTCTGGTTCGCCCCCACGGAACTGAAGACGGTCGCCAACCTCGGCCAACTGACCGGCGTGTACGTCCCGTACTGGACTTATGACGCCATGACCGAGACCCGCTACCGCGGCCAGCGGGGCGACGACTACCAGGACACCGAGACGTACACCGACCGGGACGCCCAGGGGAACACCGTCACCCGGACCCGGACGGTGACGCGGACCCGCTGGTCGTCGGCGGCCGGTGAGGTCGAGCACTTCTTCGACGACGTGCTGGTGTGCGGGTCGAAGAGCGTCCCGGGGAAGCTGGTGGCGTGGCTGGAGCCGTGGGACCTGCGGAAGCTCGAAGGGTTCCGGCCGGAGTTCCTGAGCGGGTTCAAGACGGAGCGGTACGCGGTCGGCCTGGGCGAGGGGTTCGAGCGGTCGAAGGAGCTGATGGAGCCGACCATCATCCGGCTGATCCAGGGGGACATCGGCGGCGACCACCAGCGGATCGACGCCAAGAAGACGCGGTATCTGGCCGTCACCTTCAAGCACCTGCTGCTGCCGGTGTGGGTCGCCCACTACCGGTATCACGACCGGCTGTTCCAGATTCTGATCAACGGCCGGACCGGGCGGCTGGCCGGGGAGCGGCCGTGGAGCGCCTGGAAGATCATCCGGCTGGTCCTACTGGTACTCGTGGTCGCCCTGGTGGTCGGGCTGGTGGTGTCGATGGCCCAACGTTGAGGAGGCGGCATGGCCGGACGGATCGTATTGCGGACCGGGGAGGCGCTGGTCGAGGGCGACCTGGACTACCTGTGCGCCGAGCCGGAGGTGGTGATCGGCGAGCTGGACGGCCCGGTCGGGCAGGCCCTGGCCACGCTGGTCGGCGACCAGGTGAAGGGGCACACCCGGGTGTTCGCCATCCTGAACAGCGACGTGCAGGTCCGGCCGGCGACGCTGATGGTCAGCAAGGTGACGGTCAAGGACGCCCGGTACACGAGCATCCTGATGGGGTCGGTGCAGGCGGGGATCGCCCACGGGGTGCTGGACGCGGTCCGGGCCGGCGACCTGCCGAAGGACAAGGCCAACGACCTGGGCATCATCTACTCGGTCTGGCTCGACCCGGCGGTGCTGAGCGTGCCCGAAGGCCAGATCGACCACGCCGGGCTGTTCCGGGTGAACCGGGAGGCGACGGCGAAGGTCATCCGCAAGGCCATGCGGAACGAGCCGTCGATCGACTGGCTGCTGGCGAACCAGGAGTCGGTGACGCACTACTTCCACCAGCTCGGCCTGGACGGGAAGGTGTAGGGCACGCCCTGCCTCCGCCATCACGAGCCGGAGGGGACTACACGTCTTCCGTGCTAGGTTCTGTCTGCTGAATCGGCGGGGGGCGGCCGTGCCTCTGATCTTGCATGCACCGCCGCGACCTCTCCGACG
>JAIEQO010000921.1 GCA_019747655.1 Gemmataceae bacterium
GCCGGCGAGCAGGCCGGCCGCCGCGGCGGCCGTCGTCTGGTGGAACTCGCGGCGATTCACGGGCGACCTCCCCGGCCGGTAGTCGCCCGACAGCCTACCCGCCGGGCCGGGCGGTCGCAACGTGGTAGCGGGCTACTCCGCCGGCCGGAGCGGCTTGCGGACCTTCTTCGTCGTGTACCCGCCGTAATTCTTCTTCAGGCTGCCGGCCTTCCCGGTCTGCTCCGGGACGACGTACACGTCGAACTCGCCGCCCATTGCCCGGCTGCACCCAACGCACACCCGGGTGTTCGGCAGGGCCTCGACCCGCTCCGCCGGGACCACCCCGCCGCACCGCTCACACGTCCGCGGGACGATCGTCATGGCCACACCCTCCGGGGTTCGTGATCCGGAGGGACAGATGGAGAGGGGGTGAGGTTCGGGGCGGTCAGCCGGGATTTTCCCGGAGCCAGGCGAGGACCTCGGCCGCGTGCCGGTCCGGCGGGAAGATCGGGTAGAACACCTTCACCACCCGACCGCCGCGGATGACGAGGGTGAGCCGCTTGATCCGCTCCCGCCCGCCGGCCGGGAAGGTCGGGAGCCGGAGGGCGGCGGTCAGCCGAAGGTCGGCATCGCTGAGCAAGGGGAACGGCAGGTGGAGCCGGGCGGCCGCCTCGGCCTGCTCGTCAGCCGGCTGGGTGCTGACCCCGACGACCGCCGTCCCGGCCGCCGCGAACTCGGCGGCCAGGTCCCGGAAGCCGCACGCCTGGGGGGTGCAGCCGCGGGCCCCGGGGACCGCGTCCCACCCGTCCGGGAGCGGCACGCCGGGCCGGCCGGTCATCGGGTAGAAGAACGCCACGACCGTCCCGGGGGCGGCCGACAGGTCGAACTCCCGGCCGGCGGTGGGCGGCAGCGGTACCCCCGGGACCGCGACGCCCGGCAGGTGGTCGCAGGCCCCGTCGTCGGTCGGGACCGGTAGACCGGCCGGGAGCGGGAACGGGTCCGTCATTCGCCCTCACCCCGTCAGGCTGTGCGTCCGCGACTTCACCACCTTCTCCAGCAGCTCGACGAACGCGGCCGTCGGCATCACCTGCTGGGCGTCCTGGCCGCGGAACCGGACGCTGACCGCCCCCGTCTCGGCCTCCTTATCGCCGACCACCAGGACGTAGGGGACCTTCTGCGAGGCGAACTCCCGGACCTTGTTGTTCATCCGCTTGTCGCCCAGGTCGGCCTCGGCCCGGAAGTCCTTCGCCGCGAACTGCCCGGCCACCTGCCTGGCGTAGTCGAAGTGCCGGTCGGCGATCGGCACCACCCCGACCTGGACCGGGGCCAGCCACGGCGGGAACGCCCCGGCGTACAGCTCGATCAGGTAGGCCATCATCCGCTCCATCGTGCTGATGACACCCCGGTGGATCATCACCGGCCGCTTCGGGGTGTCGTCCGAGTCCTTGTACTCCAGCTTGAACTGCTCCGGCAGGTGCTGGTCGGCTTGGATGGTGCTCAGCGTTTCTTCTCGACCCATCACGTCCCGCACCTGGACATCGATCTTCGGGCCGTAGAACGCCGCCTCCCCGTCGGCCTCGAAGAACGGCAAGCCGGACTCCTGGAGCACCTCCCGCAGCATCCGGATGCTGCTCTCCCACATGGCGGGGTTGGCGACGTACTTCTCCGTGTCGGCCGGGTCGTGCTTCGAGAGCCGGAACCGGTATTCGGTAATGCCCAGGTCGGCGTAGGCCTTCCTCATCAGGTCGAGCACGCCGGCGATCTCGGCCTTCACCTGGTCCGGCCGGACGAACAGGTGGGCGTCGTTGAGCGTCATGCACCGCACCCGGGAGAGCCCGCCGACGACGCCGGACCGCTCGTACCGGTACATGGTGCCGAGTTCGGCGATCCGCAAGGGCAGGTCGCGGTAGCTCCGCGGCTTGATCTGGTACACCTGGATGTGGTGCGGGCAGCACATCGGCCGCAGGCACAGCTCGTCCCACTCCTGGCCGCCCTCGCCCAGGTCCATCGGGGGGAACATGCCGTCCTTGTAGTGGTCCCAGTGGCCGCTGATGCGGTACAGCTCCTTCTTGGCCACGTCCGGGGTGTAGACGTGGAGGTAGCCGGCGGCCCGCTCGTGGTCGGTGATGAACGCTTCGAGGAGCCGGCGGACGGTCGCCCCCTTCGGCAGGAGCATCGGGAACCCGGCCCCGAAGACCGGCTCGTTGGCGAACAGCTCCAGCTCCCGGCCGAGCTTGCGGTGGTCCCGGCGGGCGGCCTCCTCGACCCGCTCCAGGTGGGCCTTCAGGTCGGCCTCACTTGCCCAGCCGGTGGCATGGAACCGCTTGAGCACCTTGTTCTTCTCGTCCCCCCGCCAGTACGACCCGGTCACCTGCGTGACCTTGAACCCCTTCGGGTCGAGGTCCCGGGTGGTCTCGACGTGCGGCCCGCGGCAGAGGTCGACGAACGTGTCCTGCTGGTAGACGGTCAGGGTCGGCGGGCCGGCTTGGGCGGCGTTGCCGTACTCGTCCCGGCCCTTGTCCAGCCCGTCGATCAGCTCCAGCTTGTACGGGTTGCCCTTGAACAGCTCCCGCCCCTCGGCGGCGGTGATCTCGCGGACCTTGAACGGGTGCTTGCCCTTGATGATCTCCCGCATCCGGTTGCCGATCCAGTTCAGGTCGGCGTCGGAGGGCGTGGCGTCGAGGTCGAAGTCGTAGTAGAACCCGTGCTCGACCGGCGGGCCGATGGTCGGCTTGGCCTCCGGGAACCGCTCGGTCACAGCCTGGGCGAGGACGTGGGCGAGCGAGTGCCGGACCTTGTACAGGGCCGGGTCGTAGTCCTTCGGGACGTAGGTTTCGCCGAGGGCCTTGAGTTCGGCTTCGGTCGCCATGTCGCACTCCTGTCGGCCCGCGTGGCACCCGGGCGTACAGCCGGAACCTCCCGCGGGGGCATCGTGAAATCGTACCCAGGGCTCCCGCCCTGGGCTACATTCGGTCGCCGCTCCGCGGCTCCGGAGTCTTGAGCCCCCGGAGGGGGGCGACCGCCTGTAGCCCAGTGCGGGAGCCCTGGGTTAGGATGCGAGCCGTGCCGCCAGCTTGACCGCCTGGACCAGGCTGGACACGTCGGCGACGCCCCGCCAGGCGATGTCGAACGCCGTCCCGTGGTCGACCGAGGTGCGGACGATCGGCAGCCCGAGGGTGACGTTCACCGCGTCCTCGAAGACCAGGGCCTTGAGCGGGATCAGCCCCTGGTCGTGGTACATGCAGACGTAGGCGTCGCAAGCCCGGCGGTACTTCGGCAGGAACGCCGTGTCCGGCGGCAGCGGGCCGGCCACGTCGATCCCCTTCCCCCGGGCCGCCTCGATCGCGGGTAGGATGATGCGCTCCTCCTCCCGGTTGCCGAACAGCCCGTGCTCGCCGGCGTGTGGGTTCAGCCCGCAGACCAGGAGTTTCGGCGGGCGGCCCCGCAACCGCTCCATCGCCGCGGCGGTCAGCTCGATCGTATCGAGGATGCGCGGGACGGTGAGTAGGTTCGGCACCTCCCGGTAGCCGATATGAACCGTGACGAGGCTACAGGTGATCTCGTCGGCCGTGAGCATCATGCACGACCGCTCGGCGTTCAGCATGTTCGCAAGGACTTCGGTATGGCCAGGCTCTGAAATACCGGCCGCGCGCAGCGCCTCCTTGTTCAGGGGGGCCGTCGTGATCGCGTCCACGGCCCCGGCACAGGCATCGGCGATGGCGGTGATGAAGTAGATGTGCGCCGCACGGCCACAGGCCGCCGTCACCCGGCCCGGCGTGAAGGCGCCGGCAGTGATGGCCCCGAGATCGTTGATGTCGGCCGGGTCGGGCTGGGGCCAGCCGAGTTGCTTCGCAACTCGTTCAAGAACGCCGAGGTCGCCGTAAGCGACGGGAGAGCAGAACGCCCGGACGGCCGGGTCGGCGAGGAGTCGGAGGCACAGCTCGGGCCCGACCCCGGCCGGGTCGCCCATCGTGACGGCGATGCGGGGGAGCGTCATGCCGGTATGGTACGACGCGGCGGTCAGCCGAGGGTGTGGGTGGTGATGCGGTTGTGGCCGACGCAGACGAGCGACTTGGCGTCGGCCGACAGGGCGAAGTCGTGGACGTGCATCGGCACCTTCTCCTGCCGCAGCACCTTCTTGGCGGCCGCGTCGAAGAACAGGAGGAAGCCCTCGTTGGCCCCGCCGGCCCCGAGCAGCCAGGACCCGTCCGGGGCGAACGCGAGCCGGTTGACGAGGCCGTTGAACTTGTCGCTCTGGAACTCCGCGACCCGCTTCCCGGCGGACCAGTCGAACACCTCGACCCGGGCCTTCCCCTCCAGGTGGTCGATGTTGCCGATCTTGCCGGTCCCGCCGGCGGCCAGCAGCTTCCCGTCCGGCGAGAAGGCGACCGACCGTACCCCGCCGATCGAGTGCAGACGCTGGACCGGGTCCCAGGTGTACATCACCGGGGCCTCGACGGCGGCCACCTCCTTGCCCGACTCGACCTCCCAGACGGCGACGTGGCCGACCTTGTCGGCGGTGGCCAGGCGCTTGCCGTCGGCCGAGAACGCGGCCGCGTAGAGCATCGACGGGAAGTCGTGGGGCGTCTGCTCCTTGTGGCCGCGGAGGTCGCGGACGAGCTTGCCGGACGCGGCGTCCCACAGCTTGCAGGCCATGTCGTCGGCGACGCTGGCTACCAGCTTCCCGTCCGGCGACGCGACCACCTTGCGAATCCACTTGCCATGCGCATCGACCCTGCGCATCTCCTTCCCGGCCTCGGCGTCCCACCAGACGAGCTTGCGGTCGTACCCGCCGGAAACGAGGTGCTTGCCGGCGAGGGCCACGCCGGTGACGTAGCTGCCGTGGGCGTACAGCTCCTTCGGCTCGACCTTGTCCGCGGCGAGGTCGGCCCCGTAGACCTTGAAGTCCTGCGAGGCGAGGTAGACCCGCTGGGAGCCGGGCGCGGCCGCGACGGCGAACACGGCCGCCGGCCGGTCGAGGCTCTTGACCTGCTTGAGCGTGTCCGGGTTGGGTGCGGTCATGACGTGCCCGTGGGGGTCAAAGTCCGGAGCCAGAACGAGTCGTTGTTGCCGCCGTACTCGCCGAGCCGGAGGACCGGCAGCCCGACCAGCCCGACGAAGTTGAGGGACGACCGGCCGACGGTCCGGGCGGTCTCGTCGTTCCCGTAACCGAGGACGAACTCGACCAAGTCCAGTTCGGGGGTGTAAAGCCGCACCCACCCGGCCCGGTGGGGGCCGAACCGGCCGGTCCGGTCCCGGGCCGGCACCCAGTCGTGGACGAGTTGGGCGAACAGGTCTTCGCCAAGGATCACGGCCGCTGGGCTGCCGGTGTCGGCCACCAGTTCCATGTGACGGACCGAGCCGCCGGGCAACATGAAGCCGAGGCCGAGCCACGGCCGCCCGGCCCGGTACAGGTTGCGCTGCTCGGGCATGGGGGCGATTCCGGCCGGTTAAAGGATGTCGAGGGGCTCCGGGTCGCCCTCGCCGGCGGTCACGACGAGGGCGTGTGGGTCGGTCCGGCCGATCTCGTTGAGCCGAGCGTTGAGCGCGGGATAGGTGTCGGCGTCGGCGACGATCCGGCCGCCGTCGATCGCCACCTGGCGGCCCGGCGGGTAGGTCGCGTCGATCTCGGCCCGCAGCCGCAGGTAGGCGGCGAAGTTGACCTCGTAAGCCGCGTCCGCGGCGGCGCGGCGGGCCCGGGCGTCATCGGTGTCGTCGGTGATGACCATTTGGGGCTCCCGTGATGGTGCCACCCCTATCGTACCAGACCCGGCTCAGCTCAGCACCGCCGCCACCGGCTCGGCCCCGGGGTCGACCAGCGGGACCGGCCGGCTGCCGACGTAGTAGTTCTTGTGCGGGTTGATGCCGAGGGCGGCGTAGATCGTGGCGAACAGGTTGGCCGCGTTCACCTCCTCGTGCGTCACCGTATTCCCCTTCGCGTCCGTCTTGCCGTAGACGGCCCCGCCTTTCGCCCCGCACCCGGTCATGGTCATGCTCCAGGCGCTGGCGAAGTGGTCCCGGCCGAGGCTGGCGTTGATCGCCGGCGTCCGCCCGAACTCCGCGAGGGTGAGCACCAGCACGTCGTCCCGCAGGCCCCGGTCGCCGAGGTCGTCGATCAGGGCGGCCATCACCCGGTCCAGATCCGGGACCATCTCCTGGTGGGTCTCGAAGTTCTGGCCGTGGCTGTCCCACCACGCCCGGGCCACCCGGACGAACGGGACCCCGGCCTCGACCAGCCGCCGGGCCTGGAGGCACTGCCGGCCGAACTGCGTCGGGCCGTACCGGTCCCGGACCTTCTGCGGCTCTTTAGAAATGTCGAACAAGCTATCGCTCGCCATGAGGCCCCGGACGCGGCCGTAGGCCTCCCCCTGGCTGGCCAGGGCGTCCGACGACCGGCCGCGGGCGAAGTCCTTGCCCAGCAGGTCGCGGAGGTCGGCCCGGGCGAGGTGGTCGTCATCAGACAGCCCGGCCGGCCGGCGGATGTTCTCGGGCGTCGGGCTGGTGGTCAGCTCCATCGGGGCGTACCGGGCCCCGAGGAACCCGGCGTCCCCGGGGGCCATGCCCCGGCCCTCGGTCTGGGTGTAGAAGGTGACGTAGTCCGGGACCGGGCTGTCCGCCCGGCCCATCTCCCGGGCGACGACGGCCCCGAGGTCGGGGTAGCGGAGGCCGGCCTCGTCCCGCCGGCCCCGCATCATGATCTTGGCCGCGGCGCCGTGGTCGCCGTTCTTCGTGTTCAGCCCGCGGATCACGCAGGTGGTCTTCATCCGCTTGGCCATCTCCGGCATCAGCTCGGAGATGTGCAGCCCGGGCACGTCGGTCGGGATGGCCGCGAACGGCCCGCCGGTGCTGGCCCCCGGCTTCGGGTCCCAGGTTTCGAGCTGACTGGCCCCGCCGGCCAGCCAGAGCAGGATGACCCGCTTCTGGCCCTTCTTCAGTTCCCCCGCGAGGGCCGGGGAGCCGAGGATGTCGAGGCCGGTCATGTCGGCGGCGACGGCCGCCCCCGCGGCGGCCGCCCCGAGGAACGCCCGCCGGCTGACCGCGTGGTCGGCCGCGCCGCAGAACGTGGACATGGTCATCTCCCTTGTGACCCGGGGTTTCCACCCCGGGCTACGGACGGCGGCCGCTCCGCGGCGATGATTCGATCCGGCTCTTCGCCCCGTAGGGGCGTCCGGTCGCAACCCGGGGCGGGAGCCCCGGGTTAATGAGTAAACCGGAACTCGGGGCCCGTCACCAAAGCCCACAACACCTGCCGGTACGCCTCAACTTTCCGGTCCGACCGCTTCGCGACGTACTCGGCGAGGGCCCGGGTCTCGTCCGCGGTCGGGGGCCGGCCGTAGGCCACCCGGACCAGCAGCCCGACCGCCTCCGCCGGGTCCTTCGCGGCCGCCCGGGCGACCAGCGACCCGCCGCCGTCGGTCAGGAACTCCTTCGTGACCCGCTCGCCGTTGCTGAACAGCAGGGCCTCGCCGACCCCGACCTGGAAGTTGTCGGCCGGCTGGGCGAGGAGCGCCGCAAACCCCCGGGCCGCCCCCTCGGCCTGCTCGACCCGCTTCTCGAAGTCGCCCTTCCCCTTCTCCCACTCGGCCGGGTCGGTCCCCGCGACCTTGAGCGAGGTGGCGAGTTGCATCGGGGTCAACGGCTTCAGCCGGGCGACGGCGAACAGCTTCGGGTCGGGGGCGGCCTCGGTCGCGTACCGGCTGGCCCGGGAGTAGGCCTTGCTCAGGACGATCCCGCGGACCAACCGCTTCAGGTCGTACCCGTGGGCGGCCACGTCCTTCGCCAGCCAGGTTAGTAGCTCCGGGTGGCTGGGCGGGTTCTCCGCGTGCATCTGGTCGAGCGGCGTGACCAGCCCGAGGCCGAAGAACTGGTGCCACAGCCGGTTGACGATCGCCCGGGCGAGGAAGTCGGCGTTGCCGTCCCGGAGTGCGACCTCGACGAGCTTGGCCCGGGCGCTGACGGCCGGCCGGGGCGGGGCCGTCTTGGTCTTCTTGGCCTCCTCGGCGGCCGCCTTCTCGGCCTTCTCCTCGTCCTTCGTCAACTCCCGCGCGGAGGGGTCGTCGAGCGGGCCGCCGGCCAGGAACATCATCCGGGCCGTCCGCTCCGGCCCCTTCGTCGGCTTGTACTTGACGACGCCCGCCCCCCGCTCGGCGACCGCCCCGCCGGCCTCGTAGGTCCGGGAGAGGAACGCCTTGAGCCCGTAGAAGTGGGCCTGGGTCCAGTCCTTGACGTGCGGGTGGTCGTGGCACTGGGCGCAGCTCACGTTCACCCCGAAGAAGGCCACGCTCACGTCGGTCGTCAGCTTGTCCGGGTCGGCCAGCCGGGGGCGGAGGAAGTCGGCCGCCCCCTTCACCGGCGGGTCGGCGTGGTCGGGCAGCAGCAGGTCGCGGAACACCCGGTCCCACCCCCGGTTGTCCGCCACCGCACCGACCAGGTAATCCCGCACGCCCCCGCCCCGGCGGCCGTCTGGGTTGAGTAGCGCCTCGAACTGGGTCGCCTGATGGCGGGCGTACCCGGGTGCGGCCATCAGCCGGTCGACCAGTTCGGCCCGCTTGCCCGGGTCCGACGAGCCGACGTACCGCTCGACCTCGGGCAGGGTCGGGATACGGCCGACCAGGTCGAGGGTGAGGCGGCGGACCAGGGCGGCGTCGTCGGCCGGCGGGGCCGGCTCGACCGCGGCCGCCGCCAGGGCGGCGTCGATCTCGCGGTCGATCACCTGTTCGACCGGCTGTTCGGCCGGGGCGGCGGTCGCGCCGACGGCCAGCAAGACGGCCGCGAGGGCGGGGCGGAGCGGCATGCGGGGCTCCGGGCGGGACGGGAGAGGCGGCGGGCAGGCAGGCGGGGCCGACACCGACGAGTATACCCGGGCCGTACCGGGGCCGCAAAGGTTTATCCCGCCCGGGTCGTCCCGGGGCCGAATTGTTGCGGCCCGACTTGAGCCGAAATCGGCGAATCCGCCCGGGCCGTCGGGGCTCGAACTGGTACGGCCCGGAGGACCCCGGCCGCCGGGATTCCGTTGCCGAACGGCCCCCCGGCGGGGCCGCCGGGGCGGGTCTGGCACGACCAGAAGAAGCCGCACCACGCCACGCCGGGGGCGGCATTCCGCCGGGTTCGGCTGGCCCCGGGCGGACCGGCCCGGGGCCGGCGCGGGTAAGTTCTCTTCGACCTCCCGGCCGGCCCGGGCGGGTGCGGGTGGTCCGGCCGGCGGGTGCGGCCCATAACCCCCGGCGGGCCAAACTTTACCCGCCCCCGCCCCGTCTTGAGTGAGTACGCGGCCCCGCCCGCCGCCGGACGGACGATTGCCCCGGGGACGCCCTCCCCCGCACATACACGGTTCGCCCCACCGGACAGGTACAGGACGCGCACCATGTCGACCCCCGCCTTCTCCAAGTTCCTCCGCCGGTGGGCCCAGCAGAAGCGGCCGGCGGCCCCGGCCAGCCGCCGGGCCCGCCTCCGGGTCGAGGAGGTGGAGGCCCGGCTGGTCCCGGTGACCGCCCCGACCCCGCTGGCCGGGTCCGCCCAGGCGATCGTCGGGGGGGCGTTCAACTCGCTGTCGTTCGTCCAGCCGTCGGCCGTCGCCGACCCGACGAACCCGGACAACCTGGTGATGGTGACCAACAACGGCACCTTCATGATCGCCTACGCGTCGAGCGACGGCGGGGCGAGTTGGGTGCCGTTCTTCGACAACAACCAGTACAACCTGGTCCCGGTCCCGCCGCCGGGCGCCCCGAACCCGCCCCAGGGGTACATCCGGGCGTTCCGCATCGCCGACCCGTCGATCGACCCGGGGCCCGGGTTCAAGCGGCGGGACCAGAAGAATTACACCAACACCACCTCGGCGGCGGCCGCGTTCGGGCGGGACGGGAAGGTGTACATCGCCGCCGTCGAGCAGAACGCCGCCCCCGGCCAGCTGGCGACCAGCGGGGCGGTGGTCGTGTACGCCTTCGACTTCAACGGCGGCGTCCCGCAGATCATCGACCTCGACGAGAAGCTCGGCGCGGAGAACGTCAACGACAGCTTCTTCGGCTTCACCGCGGGGGGTTACCAGGACAGCCGGGCGAACGTCATCTACCGCTGGCTGACCACCGGGACGAACGAGCGGGAGGGGGCGTTCAACCTGTCCATCGCCACCGACAACAACCGGCCGACGTTCACCGACCCGGAGACCGGGCGGACGGCCCGGGACACGATGTCCGGCAAGGGGGTGTACGTCGCCTGGAACACCGGCACCTTCGCCACCCCGTTCGAGGACGGGCGGGCCCGGCGGATCGACCCGACCAGCACCAGCGCGATCCTGGTGGCCGGGTCGTCCGACGGCGGGGTGAACTTCTCCACCCCGGTGCTGGCCAACTCGAACGCCTACTACACCCCGAACACCGGGGCCGCCCTGCCGACCGTCGCCTTCTCCCCGGCCGTCGCCAAGGCCGGGGCCCCGGCCGGCGGGCAGTTGACCTTCACCTGGCAGACGATCGGCGGCCGGACCACCTCGAACGACCCGATCCCGGGGACCGCGTTCTCCGACGCCAGCCGCCCGGACAACGGCAACCCGAACCGCCCGGCGGTGGCCTCCGGCAAGAAGCGGTACGACGTCGGCCGGACCATCAACGACGGCATCTCGCCCCCCCAGGGGGCCCCGGCCGGCACCCCCGACACGCCCGGGGTCACCAACGCCACCTTCGACGTCAACCTGTCCGACCTCGGGAACCTGACGGCCGACTCGCCGATCACCGACCTGAACTTCGGGCTGGGCATCTTCCACCCCGACCCGTCCCAGCTCTCGGTGGAGGTGATCAGCCCGGCCGGGGACCGGGTCGTGCTGTTCGGCAACTGGATGAACGGGCTCGGCCAGAAGCCGACCGCGGGGCAGACCTACGGGCTGGAGACCGGGGGGAACAACGGGGTCGGGGTGCGGACGTTCGCCACCAACCCGATCCGGGCCAACTTCGTCGGGACGGTGTTCGACGACGAGGCCCCCCGGTACATCAACGACGGGGTTCTGGGGACCCGCCGGGTGTCCGACCCGTACGCCTATAACCTGAAGACCGACAGCGTGTTCGGCGGGCTCCTGTCCACCCTGTACGCCGGCAAGACGGCGAACGACCTGGTCGGCACCTGGACGGTCCGCATCCTCGACGTCCGGAACAGCGGGAGCCCGCCCCCGTTCCAGCAGCTGACGTTCGTCGAGCTGCACGCCTCCGGGTACATCTCGAACACCGGGTTCGGGCCGGACGAACAGCTGGTCGGGACCGACGGGTTGGCCGCCGCCGTGCCGGTCAACCCGAACGGGACCGGCCAGGACATCGACGGGACCGGCCCGCTGACCCAGCCGGCGGTCTCCCCGGTGGTCGGCATCGCCGGCGGGACCAGCACCGCCTACGACCGGTCGCTCGGGTCGTTCTCCCCGTACGCCGGCCGGCTGTACACCGCCTACGCCGCCCCGGTGTACGACGGCGCGACACTGGTCGACAGCAACATCTTCCTCCGGTACTCGGACAACAACGGGGGCACGTGGTCCCCGGCCGTCCGGGTCAACGACGACAACGCCAACGACAACTTCAGCGAAGGCCGGCGGTGGCAGTTCCAGCCGACCGTGGCCGTCGACGACGTCACCGGGGCGGTGGTGGTCACCTGGTTCGACGCCCGGAACGACGCCAGCGACGGCCGGGTGGCGACGTACATCGCCACCAGCATCGACGGCGGGAACACGTTCAGCGCCCGGCTCGAGGGCGGGGCGTTCTCCAACCAGACCCCGTCCACCCAGGCGTACCTGAACACCCCGAAGCGGGCGACCGACGCCGTGACCGGCCGGCAGGTCGACCTGGAGCCGATCCCGAGCAACTTCAGCACCTTCAACGTCGACCAGAACAACAACCCGGCCGCCCCGTTCGGGCCCGGCATCCGGCAGTCGCTGATCGCCTTCGACGGCCGGGTCTACCCGTTCTGGTCCGGGAACAACAACGCCCCCGGGACCCGCATCTTCGTCGGCCGGTACCCGGCCGCCGACAACGACAACCAGCCGGTCCGGATCACCGCCGGGCCGCGGGTCGTCGGCGGCGACCAGGGGCCGGTCACCGACCCGGTCCGGGTCAACCGGGACGGCCAGCCGTTCGACTACAACACCACGTTCGCCGACGACGGCACCCGGCTGCTGGACGGGTTCGTCGTCACCTTCGACCGGGCGGTCGACACCAGCACCTTCGACGGCGGCGACGTCCGGGTCTTCTACCGCGGGCCGGCCACCGACCGGAACGTCCCGGCCACCCAGCTCCCGGTCGCCGAGGTGTTCGCCCTCAACGCCGTCGCCCCGGACCCGGCGTTCCCGAACCTCCGGAACGCCACCCGGTTCTTCGTCCGGCTCCGGGACCCGCAGGGGGCGGTCGGGACGTACAGCTACGTCGTCGGCCCGAACATCCGGGACCGCATCCGGACCGACGACCCGTTCGCCCCGGGCGGGGTCGTCCTCGGGAACGAGATGGACCAGGACGCGGACGGCAACCGGGCCGAGACGGGCGGCGGGCCGGGCCAGCCGGACGACCGGTTCGCCGTCCCGGCGTCGGCCACCGGCGGCCCGTTCGTCCTGCCGTTCGCCACCAACAGCCTGCCGCTGATCATCCCCGGCCCGCACGTCGTCGGGTCGGCCGCCGCCGGCCGCCCGGCCGGCCAGCCGGACACCGAGGACAACCTGGTCCTCAACGCCGGGAACGACACCCTGGACGTGACCTTCGACCGGGACATGGTCCCGTCGTCGTTCACCGCCGCCAACGTCCGCCGGATCACCGGCCCGATCGGGGACATCGCCGGCCCGTTCACCGTCACCCCCCTGAACGTCGACCCGATCACCGGCGGGGCCCGGACGTTCCGGATCACCTTCGCCCGGCAGGTGCTCAGCGGCGGGTACACGGTCGAGTTCGGGCCGGACCCGAACGGCAACCTGCCCCGGGCGGTGGCCCAGCCGCGGCTGGTCCTCAGCCTGCCGGTCGGTGCGACCTCGGCCGCCGTCCGGTTCGACCGGGACATCTCCCGGGCGGTGACCGCGGCCGACGTGGTCCGGATCACCGGGCCGAACGGCCCGCTGGCCGGGCCGTTCGACATCACCGGGGGCGGGCGGGACTTCACCGTCACCTTCCCGGCCGTCCCGGTCGCCGGGCAGTACGTGATCGAGTTCCGGGACGCCCCGGACCGGACCGACACCCCGCTCCGGGTGCCGGCCAACGCGGCCGGCCCGGTGGCCACCAACCTGAACCCGGTCCCGGCGGTCGACACCAACCTGAACGCCGGGCTGGCCACCCTGCGGGGCGGGGACCGGACCCAGCTCACCCCCGAGACGGTGACCACCCGGACCTACGGCCCGCCGGGGCCGTCGACGATCCCGATCCCGTCCGGCTCGACCGCCAGCCCGGCGGTGGCCGAGTTCCCGATCAACATCACCGACGACTTCGCCGTCCAGCAGCTGCTGGCGACCAACCCGGCCGACCGGCGGGTCATCCAGGTCCGGCTGACGGTCGACTTCCCGAACGTCCCCGACCTGGTCGGCGAGCTGGTCGCCCCGGACGGGTCGACGGTGCTGCTGTTCAACCGGGTCGGGACCCAGGGCCAGCCGAACCAGGCGAACCTGACCAACACCCTGTTCGAGGACACGGCCGGGACCCCGATCTCGTCGGCCGCCCCGCCGTTCACCGGCCCCGGGGCGTTCAACCCGGAGGAGCCGTTCGCCCGGCTGGTGGTCCGGCCGGAGGGCCCGGTGTCGTCCCGCGGCACCTGGCGGCTGCGGGTGACCAACACCGGGGCCGGGGCCGGGGTGATCCGGAACTTCCAGCTCACCCTGCCGTTCGCCATCTCCGGGTCCGGGCTGGGTGAGGCGGTGGCCGACCGGTTCACCGCCGGGTTCCGCATCTTCACCCAGGACCCGTCCAACCCGCTCAGCCGGCAGCAGTGGACGCCGGTCGGGCCGGCCAGCCAGAACGCGACGGTCAACCCGGCCGGGTTCAACACCGGGCGGGTGACCGCCCTGGCCGTCGACCCGTCCGACCCGTCCGGGAACACGGTGTACGCCGGCGGGGCGACCGGCGGGGTGTGGAAGACGACGAACTTCCTGACCACCGACCCGGTCGGCCCGGACTGGGCCCCGCTGACCGACTTCGGCCCGACCGTGACCTCCGGCGGGGCGTTCGGGAACACCCTGAACATCGGGTCGATCGCGGTCTTCGGCCGGAACAACGACCCGACCCAGTCGGTCGTCCTGGTGGCCACCGGGGAAGGCGACACCCTCGGCGAGTACGTCCAGGGCGGCGGCCTCCGGACCGAGGAGTCGCCGGGCGTCGGGTTCCTGCTGTCGGTCGACGGCGGGCGGACCTGGCGGCTCTTGGACAGCTCGGTCAACGTCGACCGGACGACCGGCGAGTACCTGGCGATCTCGTCCGGCCAGCGGGACCACCGGTTCGTCGGGACGGTCGGGTTCCGGGTGGCCATCGACCCGACCCCGACCCCGGCCGGCGAGCTGATCTTCTACGCCGCCCTGAGCGACGCCCCGTCCCGGACCGCGGCCCAGCGGACCGGCGGCATCTACCGGTCGAACGACACCGGCAAGACCTGGACGCTGGTCCGGGCCGGGCAGGCGACCGACGTGACCCTGGCCCCGGGCAGCGCCCAGACGCTGAACATCCCGGACGACCCGAACAACCCGAACCTCAGCCCGTTCCTCCAGGTGATGTACGCCGCCTTCCGCGGGGAGGGGGTGTTCTTCAGCCCGCAGGCCCCGGACGCGACCTCGGCCGGCGGCCCGGGGGCCCTGACGCGGGTGGACGGCCGCGGCCAGAACCCGCTGTTCCGCGACTTCCAGATCATCCCGACCCGGCAGATCCCGATCGCCACCTTCCCCGGGCAGGCGGACCGGACCCCCGGCGGGAACAAGGGGCGGATCACCCTGGCCGTCCCGGCGGTGACCAACGACGTGATCCGCAACGTCGCCTACCAGGGGTGGGTGTACGCCCTGGTGGCCGGGGCCGGGCAGGACGCCTCGGGCGGCCCGATCGACGGGCTGTACCTGTCCAAGGACTTCGGCCGGAACTGGACCCGGGTCCGGCTGAACGAGTTCCGCCCGCCGGTCGCGGCCGGGGTGTTCCAGGGCGGGGCGTTCGGGACGAACGACGTGTCGGCCCCCCAGTCCAACCCGTTCGGGCTCGACAACGCCCCGTCCGGCGGGAACTTCGCCCAGTCGATCGCCGTCGACCCGCGGAACCCGAACATCGTCTACCTCGGCGGGCTGAACCAGGCGACCCGCCAGCCGCTCGGCGGGTACATGCGGGTGGACGTGACCAAGCTCGAGGACGCCCAGGCGGTGGTGGCGTACAACAACAGCCTGCCGAACGCCGCCCCCAACGCGGCCGGCACCAACGTCGGCGGCCCGCGGCTCCAGTTCGGCTCCCCGCCGGTCGCCGCGGACCTGTCCCGGTTCACCGGGTCGGTGGTCGTCGGGCCGTACGAGGACCCGGTCTATGCCGGGCCCGGCGGGAACTACGGCATCTTCCGCCCGGACAACCTGCTGTCGGTCAACCGGGGGTTCCTGAACGTCTTCCGGAACCCGGCCCGGCCGTTCGTGTCGAACGCCACCCTGCTGTTCACCAACGTCGACTCGAGCGCCGGGGCAGGGTTCCAGAACCGCGGGTTCGGGGCCCAGACCCAGTACATCGACGCCGAGACCGAGACGAACGTCCACGAGATCCTGACGATCGTCGACCCGCTGACCGGGAAGACCCGGCTGATCACCGGGGACGACCAGGGGGTGGCCAGCCAGGTGGCCAACGACGACGGGTCGACCGACGACGCCGCCGTCGGGTTCGCCCGGGCCCCGAACAAGCGGCGGAACGGCGACCTGCAGATCGGCCAGTTCTTCCAGGGGGCGGCCCAGCCGAGTCAGCTGGCGGCCGACATCGCCGGGGTCCAGCGGCTGTTCTACGCCACGTCCGACAACAACGGGTACCCGCGGTCGACCAACACCGTCCTCCAGGACGGCGGCATCCGGGACTCGCGGTTCACCGCCCCGCCGGCCCCGTACACCTCGCCGGAGGGGACGGTCGGGTACTCGGGGACCGGGGTGGCGACCGACCAGACCGGGACCGGGGTGGCCTACGAGTTCCGGTGGCCCGGGCTCGGCGGCCAGGGGACCGACTTCTTCCGGGTCATCCCCCGGAACACCTACCAGGAGGGGAACGGGCTGAACGACGGGTTCAGCCGGACCAACGGGCTGCTCCAGGACCGGTCGAACAACGGCATCCTGGGGGGGGTGCCCGACGACCCGCTCCGGTTCAGCGGCCAGTGGCGGCCGGACGCCGGGTCCAACTTCGCCGTCAACCCGATCAACCCGAACGCCATCGTGATGTCGGCGAACGGGGACAACCAGGGGGTCGGGCGGCTGTTCCGGACGACCGACCGGGGGCTCAACTGGTTCGTCGTCGGGGAGACGAACACCGTCACCCAGGCCCTCGGCCAGGGGGACTTCGCGGCCCCCGGGCTGCCCGGCCCGGGGCTCGACGGGACGTACTCGGCGGCGGTCGCGTTCGGGGCCCCGGACCCCAACCAGCCGACGCTCTTGGACAACTTCATCTACGCCGGGACCAACGGCGGGCGGGTGTTCGTCACCCGGACCGGGACGGCCCCGTGGCTGAACATCACCGGGCCGGTCGGGTCGACGTTCGGGGTCGGCGGGTCGCTCGACGGGTCGCCGGTCCAGCAGATCGTGGCCAACCCCCGGCGGGGCAGCACCGACCTGTTCGCCGTCACCCTCCGCGGGGTGTACTACAAGGCCAACGCGTTCGACACGGCGGTCGGCTGGCAGAACGTCACCGGCAACCTGTTCAGCCTGACCCGGGCGGCGTTCGGCGGGTCCGGGGAGCAGGTCGCGTCGCTGAAGTACCTGACCACCATCGCCGCCGACTGGCGGTTCGCCATCCCCCAGGACCCGGAGGACCCGAACAGCCCGACCTTCCCGGTCCTGTACGTCGGGGGCGAGGGCGGGGTGTTCCGGTCGGCCGACAAGGGGACCACCTGGGACTACTTCCCGGCGGCCACCACCTACACCGACGTGCCGAGCGGGAAGACCTACGACATCCCGGCCGGCGGGTACCTGCCGAACGTCCACGTGACCGACCTGGACCTGTCCCTCGGGGACATCGACCCGGCCAACGGGCTGCCCCGGCAGTCCCAGTCCGGCGGGCTGAACCTGCTGTTGGCCACCACCTACGGCCGCGGCCAGTTCGCCATCCGGCTGAGCAACCAGCTGCCGCCGAACAGCTTCGTGTCCGGCCCGCGGGTGGTCCAGCTGATCAACCCGAACTCCGTCGGCGGCCCGTCCGACCGGTTCCAGGTGGTCTTCAGCGGGCCGGTCGACCCGAACACGTTCACCGCCGCCGACGTCGCCCTGACCGGGCCGAACGGGGCGATCACCGTCCAGTCCGTCACCCCGGTCGGCGGGGGCACCCTGCCGACCACCTTCGACATCCTGTTCCAGCCGGTCGCCGGGCAGGCCCCGGTGAACGTGGTCATCGGGGCCAACCCCGGGGCCGGGAAGGACGTCCCCGCCGTGACCGACCTCGGCGGGAACGTGATGAACCAGAACGGGAACGGGACGAACGGGGAGTCGCTGGTCGACCAGTACCGGACCACCATCGTCCTGAACGCGGCCACCAACAACCGGCTGGTCGTCGCCCAGGCCCCGGCCACGGCGGTCGCCGGGGAGTCGGTGAGCGTGACCATCGAGGCCCGGGACGCGGACGACCAGATCTTCGACGGGTCGGCCCCCGGCCGGCCGGCCCTGAACGGGACCGTCACCCTGTCCCCGGCCCCCGGGACCGGGGCGTTCAGCCCGACCACCGTGGACCTGGTGAACGGCCGGGCGACGTTCCAGATGGTGTTCGAGAAGGCCGGGGACCAGACCGTCCGGGCCGACCTGACCTCGGGCGGGCTGAACGCCAACGGGACCGACTTCACCGTCCGGGTCCGGGCGGCCGCCGCCTCCCAGTTCGTCCTCGACCCGCCGGACACCATCCTGACCGTCGGGCTGAGCAACCCGGACGTGCCCTTCACCATCGCCGCCCGGGACCGGTTCGGGAACGCGGCCGCCGACTACGCCGGGCCGGTCACCGTCGCCGTCACCGGGGCCGGCGGGACCGTCCCCGAGACGCTCAACATGGCCAACGGGACCGGGACGTTCACCGGCCGGTTCACCAACACCGGGACGGCCACCGTGACCGTCTCCGGCCCGGACCCGACCAACGCGGCCAACACCATCTCGGGGTCGGCCACGGTGTCGGTCAGCTCCGGGACGGCGGCCCGGCTGGAGGTGACGGCCGGGGGCGGCCCGTTCGTCATCGGCAACCCGGTCACGGTCACCGTCCGGGCCCTGGACGCGGGCGGGAACCTCGCCGACTTCGACAGCCGGTTCACCATCGACTTCGGCGACCCGGCGGCGGTGGTCAGCCCGGCCGACCCGGTTCTGACCGACGGGACGGCGACCGTGACCGTCACCTTCGGGACCCCGGGGACGTACACCGCCCGGGTGACCTCCGGGGCCCTGACCGGGCAGAGCGGGCCGATCACCGTCCTGGCCACCCCGCCCAAGCCGAAGCCGACCACCACCCTGCCCAAGGTGACGGCCGTCGGGTCCGGGGGGGGCGGCAGCCCGGTCGTCCAGGTAGTCAACCCGGACGCCTCCCCGCTCACCCAGTTCGTCCCGTTCCCGGCCGGGTTCAACGGCGAGGTCGACGCGGCCGGGGGCGGGTTCACCGGCGGCCTCCGGGTGGCGGTGGCCGACGTCACCGGGGACGGGGTGCCGGACTACGTGGTCGGCAGCGGCCCGGGGATCACCGCCATCGTCCAGGTCCGGGACGGGGCGACCGGGAAGGCGACCAACATCCAGCCGTTCGAGACGTTCAAGGGCGGGGTGTTCGTGGCCGTCGGGGACGTGACCGGGGACGGGACGGCCGACGTGGTCGTCACCCCGGACCTGTCCGGCGGGCCGCGGGTGTCGGTCTACCGCGGCGGGGACTTCCGCCGGGTGGCCAACTTCTTCGGGATCAAGGACGAGAACTTCCGGGGCGGGGCCCGGGCCGGGGTGGGGGACGTCAACGCCGACGGGTTCGCCGAGGTGGTCATCTCGGCCGGGTTCGGCGGCGGCCCGCGGATCTCGGTGTACGACGGGGCGGCCCTGGCCCAGGGCCGGGAGATCAACCCGGTCAGCGACTTCTTCCTGTTCGAGGAGGGGCTGCGGAACGGGGCCTACGTGGCCGTCGGGGACGTGGACGGGGACGGGTTCGCCGACCTGATCGGCGGGGCCGGCCCGGGCGGCGGGCCGCGGGTCCTGACGATCAGCGGCAAGACCCTGCTGCAGAGCGGGGCGGACGCCGCCATCGGGGCCCCGCTGGCCAACTTCTTCGCCGGCGACCCCGAGAACCGGGGCGGGGTCCGGGTGACGGTCAAGAACCTGGACAACGACGACCTCGCCGACGTCGTCACCGGGGCCGGGGAGGGCGGCGGGTCCGCCGTCACCTCCTACGCCGGCAAGACCCTGATGGAGGGCGGGACCGACCCGCTCTTCGGGTTCGACGCCTTCCCGGACTTCTCGGGCGGGGTGTTCGTCGGCTAACGAGCCGTCACCCGGCCCGCTGACCGCGACCCGCCGCCCCGGGGCTACCCCCGGGGCGGCGGTGTTTCCCGGGCGGCCGTGACCGGCTACGAAACGACGCGGCCCGCCCGGTTTCCCGGGCGGGCCGCGGTGCGGTCAACGGGCGGGTCGCCTTACCCGACGAACACCCCGGTCGCCAGGGCCCCGCCGCCGAACGGCAGGTCCTGCGTGTTCCCGGCCCCGATGGCCAGCCCGCGGTAGACCCGGACCGCGCCGGTCGCCCCGTCCCCGCTGCCGACCACCAGGTCGCCCCGGTCCTCCCCGTCGACCCGCTTGACGGCCACCCGGACCCCGCCCCGCTGGTTCGGGTCGAAGGCGAAGAAGTTGGCCAGCGGGCCGGCCTTGGCCGCCTCCGGGTTGGCCAGGGTGGCGGCGTAGGTCAGGACCATCACCCGGGGCCCCCCCCCGGGGCCGCCACCGAACGCCATCTCGGCCAGCCCGTCCCCGTTCAGGTCCCCGGCCCCGACGTAGGTGCCGTCCCGGAGGGTCTGCTCGAACACGAAGAAGTTCAGGGTCGCCCGCGGGGTGCCGTTCGCCAGGGTCGACCCGTCGAACACGGTGACCCGGGGGCCGCCGCCGATCCCGGCCGCCACCACCAGGTCGGTGAACTCGTCCCCGTCGAAGCTGCCGGCCGCCACCCGGGCCCCGCCCCGGAAGTTCGGGTCGTCGATCCCGAAGAAGTTGGCCACCCGCCGCAGGCTCGTCCCGTCCAGGGTGAAGATCTGGACCCGCGGCCCGCCCCCCCGGTCCGGGGAGACGATGATCTCGGCCTTCCCGTCGGCCGTCACGTCCCCGACGGCGACGAACAGCCCGATGTTCGTCACGTTCTCCCCGGGGAAGGCGTTGAACGCCCCCCCGGCGGCGGACAGGAGGTCGGTCCCGGTCCGGCCGGAGATCACCCGGATCAGCCCGCCCCCGCCCGGGCCGGTGACGAACACCATGTCCGTCGACCCGTCCCCGTCCACGTCCCCGGACGCCCCCCGGACCAGCCCGGGCAGGCCGAACGGGCTGAACGGGCCGAACGCCGAGGTGAGCTGGTCGTTCGACCCGACCCGGAACACCTGGGCGGTCGTGTTGGCCGACGCCACCGCCAGGTCCGGCGGCCGGCTCCCCGGCCCCGGGGTCCCCGGCCCGCCCCCCGGCGGGGGCGGCGGGGGGAGCGTCTGGCCCGGGGTGTTGAACCGGAGGTTGTCGATCTCGTACCCGACCACCCCGTTGGACGACAACCGGGCCGACCCGACCTCGACCCGGGCGATCCCCCGGCCGAACGCCAGCCCGATGAACGTGTCCTCGGTGTCCCCGGGGAGCGGGACGAACGACCGGTTCGCGGTGTCGATCGCCGCCTGGTCGACCAGGTTCCCGGCCTCGTCGAACGCCCGGGCGGTGAACCCCCCGGGCGGCCCGTCGGTGAACACGAACCCGACGGCCGTGGGGTAGTCGGCCCGGCCGCCCGGCACCGACCGGTCGAACGCCATCACCAGCGTCGACGCCTCGCCCGACCGCTCGCCCTGGTTGACGTACAGGCTGTTCGGGGCGGAGATGGCGTCGACGATGTTCCGGTTGCTGGTGACCGGCAGCTCCCGCCGGCCGCGGAGCGAGAACCGCACCCCGAGGCCGGCGTACTGGTCGGACACCAGGTTGCCCGGCGGGATCGCCGCCCCGGCCAAGTCCCGGTCGAAGTCGACCAGGAGCGAAGGCCCGCCGAAGAACCCGGGCGGGGAGGCCACCACCCCGGGGGTGAACACCGCCGGGGCCAGCCGGGCCTCGACCCCCTCGACGCTCGGGCGGAACCGCTTGTCGGCCATGTCGGACCTCCTCCAGGTGATGAGCCGGCCGGGCAACCCCCATAAGGTATCCGCCCGCCGCGGGGCGGCCGCCCCGCCGACGAGCACAACCCGAAGGAGTTAACCGGTTTTACCCAATTTACCGAATCTACCACAACCCGGGCGAGATGGGCAGACCGCGACCGTCCCCGGGTCGGGGCCGGACGCAGCCGTACCAGACCAACGACGACCACCCCCCGAAGGATTGCCGGTCCGAACGGATCTGCCGATGCCGCGGCCGGGGCGGGGTTAGTGACTGTCCGATCCCCCGACATCTTCACTCGTGAGCTGAACCGGCGGCGGGCCGGCCGGGGCCGCCACCGTCTCCCCGTTGCGGCCGTCCCGCCCGGTTTCCGGCCGGCGGTGTTCGGTGGCGGGCGCCGGCTGGCCGGGTAGCTTCGGCGGGCCGCTCACCCACTCGATGAGCAGTTGGACCGCGACGTAGAAGGCCGGGACGAAGAAGACCGCCAGGACGGTGGACGTAATCATCCCGCCGAACACGGCCGTCCCGAGCGACCGCCGGCTGGCCGCCCCGGCCCCGGTGGCGAACACCAGGGGGGCCACCCCGAGGATGAACGCGAAGCTGGTCATGATGATCGGCCGGAACCGGAGCCGGGCGGCGTGGACGGCCGCCTCCCGTACCGGCTTGCCGGTCAGCCGCGTCTCCCGGGCGAACTCGACGATCAGGATGGCGTTCTTCGACGCCAGGGCGATGATGAGTACGATCCCGATCTGGACGTACACGTCGTTGGCGAAGTTCCGCAGCCCGACCGCCCCGACCACCCCCAGCAGGCCGAGGGGCACCACCAGGATGACGGCCAGGGGCAGCAGCCAGCTCTCGTACTGGGCGGCCAGGACGAGGTAGACCAGGAGCACCGCCAGCCCGAACACGTACACCGCCTCGCCGGAGACCTTCTTCTCCTGGAAGGCGATCCCGGTCCAGTCGTACCCCATCGTCCGGGGGAGGGTCTCGGCGGCCGCCGCCTCCATCGCCCCGATCGCCTCCCCGGAGCTGTACCCCTCGGCCGCCGACCCCCGGACCTGGGCGGTCGGGTACAGGTTGTACCGGATCACCGACTGCGGCCCGATCCGGTCCTCGACGGTCAGGAGCGTCCCGAGCGGGACCCGCTTGCGGGGCAGCCCCGGGCCCTCCTCCCGGCCGGGGACTTCGAGCCGCAGGATGATCCCGGGGTCGGCCCGGAACCGGCCCTGGGCCTGGACCCGGACCTGGTACGTCCGGTCGAACTTGTTGAAGTCGTTGACGTAGACCGACCCCAGGTTGGCCTGGAGGGTGCGGAAGATGTCGTCCGCCTTCACCCCCATCTTCTCGGCCTTCACCCGGTCGATGTCGAGGTAGATCTGCGGCACCCCGGCCCGGAACACCGAGTTGATCGCCTGGGGGTCGATCGCGGGCTGCTCCCGGGCGGCCGCGATCAGCGCCTGGACCCGGTCCTGGAGGGCGGCCAGGCCGACGCCCTCCCGGTCCTCGACCTGCAGCTCGAACCCGCCGGACACCCCGAGCCCCTGGATGGCCGGCGGGATGAGGACGATCACCCGGGCGTCCGGGAACCCGGCGAACTCCCGCCGCAGGTCGTTCACCAGGGCGGCCTGCTGCAGCTCCGGGGTGGTCCGCTTGGACCAGTCGGTCCAGGCGATGAAGGCGGTGGCGGCGTTCGGGGCGGCCGTCCCGTCGAGCAGGGAGAACCCGCCGAGGACGAACCAGTTCTCGGCCGCCCCGGCCTCCTGGTAGCGCCTCATCACGGCGTTGAACTTCTCGGTCAGCTCCCGGGTCCGGTCGAGCGACGCCGCGTCGGGGAGCTGCATGGCGACGATGACGTAACCCTGGTCCTCCTCGGGCAGGAACCCGGTCGGGGTGTGGACGTAAAGGTAGCCGGTATACGCCGCCACCCCGGCGAACGCGAGCAGGACCAGCGGCCAGACCCGGACGAGCTGGCGGACGCTCCAGGCGTAGGCCCGCTCGACCGGTCCGTAGGCGGCCTCGAACGCCCGGGCGAACCACCCCTTCTTCTTGACCGGCTTGAGGTACTGGGCGCACTGGGCGGGCTTCAGGGTGAGGGCGTTGATCGCGCTAATCAGGGCGGTGGCGGCGATGGTCAGGGCGAACTGGCGGTAGAGCTGGCCGGTGATCCCGCCGAGGAAGGCGGTCGGCAGGAACACGGCCATCAGCACCAGGGTGATGGCGATGACCGGCCCGGTCACCTCGCTCATCGCCTGGATGGTGGCGTCCCGCGGGGTCATCCCCTGCTCGATGTGGTGGCTGGCGTTCTCGACGATCACGATCGCGTCGTCGACCACGATCCCGATGGCCAGGATCAGGCCGAACAGGGTGAGCAGGTTGACCGAGAAGCCGAGCAGCGGCATGAACGCGAAGGCCCCGATGATCGTCACCGGGACGGTGGTGGCGGGGACCAGGAGGGCCCGGAAGCTGTGGAGGAACACCAGGATGACGATGAGGACCAGGACCCCGGCCTCGGCCAGGGTCAGGTACACCTCGTCGATGGCCGAGGCGACGAACTTGGTGGTGTCGAACGGGATGTCGTACTGCACCCCCTCGGGGAGCGTCGGGGCGATCTTCTCCATCGCCGCCCGGACGGCCTTGGCCACGTCCAGGGCGTTCGACCCGGGGAGCTGGTAGATCAGGATGTTGGCCGCGTCGTACCCGGTCTTGGTGGCGAACGAGTCGTACGTCTGGGCCCCCAGCTCGACCCGGGCCACGTCCCGGAGGTAGACGATCTGCCCGCCCTCGCCGGACTTGACCACGATCCCGGCGAACTCCTCGGGGTCGGACAGCCGGCCGAGGGTGGTGACGGTCAGGGTGAACGCCTGGCCGGACGGGTTGGGCGGCTGGCCGATCTGCCCGGCGGCGACCTGGACGTTCTGCCGCTGGAGGGCGGCGACCACGTCCTGGGTGGTGAGCTGGCGGGCGGCCAGCCGGTCCGGGTCGAACCAGATCCGCATGGCGTAGGCCCCGACCCCGCGGACGTTCACGTCCCCGACCCCCGGGACCCGGCTCAGCTCGTCCCGCAGCCGGAGGGTGGCGTAGTTCGACAGGAACAGGGCGTCGTAGGCCCCGGACGGGGAGGTCAGGGAGATGGCCAGGACGATGTTCGACGACTGCTTCTTGACCGTGATCCCCTGCCGGCGGACCTCCTCCGGGAGCTGCGGCTCGGCCACCGAGATGCGGTTCTGGACGAGCACCTGGGCCTGGTCCAGGTCGGTCCCGATGTCGAAGGTGACGGTCAGCCCGTAGCTGCCGTCGGCCGAGCTGGTCGAGGACATGTACAGCATGTTCTCGACCCCGTTGACCTGCTGCTCGATCGGGGCGGCGACGGTGTTGGCCACCACCTGGGCGTTGGCCCCGGGGTAGTTGGTGCTGACCTGGACGGTCGGGGGGGTGATCTGGGGGTACCGCTCGACCGGCAGCCGGTACAGGGCCACGACCCCGAACAGGACCGTGACGATGGCGATCACGTTGGCGAAGATCGGGCGGTCGATGAAGAACCGGGAGATCATTTCTCGCCCTGCGGGCGAATGACCAATGACCCACCAATGACCCACCAATGACCAAGGAAGACAGGTGCGGTTCTTCCCCAAGTCGGAGGTAGGTCATTCGTCATTCGTCATTCCTTGGTCATTGGTGGGTCATTGGGCATTGGTCATTTCCCCGAAGGGGGCGGGATCGGCGGGCCGCCGGTCTTGGGCGGCGGGGGGCCGGCGAAGGTCCACACCTCGGGCACCACCTCGGCCCCGGGGCGGGCCTTCTGGAGGCCCGCCACGATCACCACGTCGTCCGGGCCGATCCCCTTGTCGATGGCCACCACCGCCTGGACCGGCAGCTTGCTCGGCGGCGGGGGGGCTTGGGGGATGCCGGGCGGGGGCGGCGGGGCCGGCGGCGGGTTCGGGTTGGTCAGCGTCCACGGGGGAGGGCCGGCCGCCTCCCCGGGGGGCGGGGCACGGTAGATGCGGGTGCCGACCGTGACCACCTTCTGGGCCACCTTGTTCCCGGGCCCGACGACGTACACGTACCGCCCCTCCTGGCCGCTCTGGAGGGCCTCCTCGGGGATCACCGGGCGGTCCGTCGGCGGCCCGACCGGGACCCGCACCCGGGCGTACAGCCCGGGGTAGAGGAGCCGGACCGGGGGGGTCCCGGGGGGCGACCCGGGGGCCGGCGGGCTGCCCGGGTTGGGCACCCGGCCGCGGACCCGGACCGTCCCGGTCCCGGTGTCCACCCGGTTCTCCCGGAAGTCGATCTCGCCCCGGTGGGGGTAGCCCTCCTCGGTCGCCACCCCGACCTCGACCGGGATGCGGCGGCTGGTCGGGGACGGCAGCCCGGGCGACTGCTGGAGGGCCCGCTGGTACTCGACCAGGTCCCGCTCCGGCACGTCGAAGTAGACGTACAGCGGGTCGACGCTGACGACGGTGGTGAGCAGGGTCGGGCTGGCCTGGCCGACCAGGTTCCCGCGGGTGACGAGGGTGCGGCTGATCCGCCCGTCGATCGGGCTCTTGATGTCGGTGTACTCGAGCTGGAGGCCGGCCGTCTGCTTGGCCGCCTCGGCGGCCGCCTTGTCGGCCACCGCCACGTCGAACTGGGCCCGGTTGGCGGCCAGGGTGGCGACCGCCTTGTCCACGTCGGTCTTGGCCGCCGCACCCTTGTTGAACGCCTCCCGCTGGCGGGTCTCGTCGGCCGTCGCCAGGGCGATCTGGGCTTTAGCGTTGGCCATGTCGGCCTCGGCCTTGGCGATGTCGGCGACGCTCTTGGCCACCGCCGCCTGGTACTCCCGGGGGTCGATCGTGTACAGCGGCTGGCCGGCCCGGACCTCCTCCCCCTCGGTAAACAGGATGTCGGTCAGGAAGCCCTTCACCCGGGCGGTCACGTCCACCTTCTCGATCGCCTCCAGGTAGCCGTTGTACTCGTAGTAGCTCTGGACCGGGTACACGACCGGCTTGGCGACGGTGACGGTTTCGAGCCCCTTTTGCGGCGGCGGGCCCTTCCCCCGCTGGCACCCGGCCAGCCCGGCGACGGCCCCGGCCATTACGGCGAGGGCGGCCCAGCGGTACGGCGAGGACGGCATGCGGCGGCTCCACCGGCGGGTTGCGGCGGCCGGGAACCCGCACGCCGCGTGCCGACATGATAGGCGGCGGCTACAACCACACCCAACCACCCCTGTCGGGGAATGACCAATGAGGAATGACCCACCAATGACGAAGGGAAGAACCGGATGATCTGCCGGCCGGTGTTCTCCCTTCGTCATTGGTGGGTCATTGGTGGGTCATTCGTCATTCCTCACTCTCCCCGAGACCCCGCCGATGTTTACCCGAACGCTGCCGCTCGCCGTGGCGCTCGTCCTGCCCGCCCTCGCCCTGCCGGCCCCGGCCCAGCCGGACGAAATCCCCAAGGGGGAGCTGACGGAGCACACCTTCGCCGACAGCAAGGTCTTCCCCGGGACCACCCGGAAGTTCTGGGTGTACGTCCCCCGGAAGTACGACGGGAAGACCCCGGCCTGCGTGTACGTCAACCAGGACGGCGTGCAGTACAAGGCCCCCGAGGTGTTCGACAAGCTGATCCACACCGGCCGGATGCCGGTCACGGTCGGCGTGTTCGTCACCCCGGGCGTGGTCCCGCCGCCGTCCCCGGACGCCCTGCCGCGGTTCAACCGGAGCTTCGAGTACGACGGCCTCGGCGACGGCTACGCCCGGTTCCTTCTCGACGAACTCCTACCGGCAGTCGAGAAGCTGAAGACGGCCGGCGGCCGGCCGATCGTGCTGTCGAAGAACGGGAATGACCGGGCCATCGGCGGGGCCTCCAGCGGGGCCATCTGCGCCTTCACGGCGGCCTGGGAGCGGCCGGACGGCTTCACCCGGGTGTTCAGCGCGATCGGCACCTACGTGGGCTTGCGCGGCGGGAACGAGTACCCGACCCTGGTGCGGAAGTCCGAGCCGCGGCCGATCCGGGTGTTCCTCCAGGACGGCGAGAACGACCTGAACATTTACGGCGGCAACTGGTGGATGGCGAACCAGGAGATGGAGCGGGCCCTGACGTTCGCCGGGTACGAAGTCGCCCACTCGTGGGACAAGGGGAAGCACAGCACCGACGAGGGGACGAAGGTGTTCCCGGAGGCGATGGAGTTCCTGTGGAAGGGCTGGCCGGAGCCGGTGAAGGCCGGGAAGGGGTCGCCGCAACTCCAGCAACTCCTCATCCCCGGCGAGGGGTGGCAGCTCGTCGGCGAGGGGTACAAGTTCACCGAGGGGCCGTCGGCCAACGCCAAAGGCGAGGTCGTCTTCAACGACGTGGGGGCCTCGAAGACGTACAAGGTCGGCCCGGACGGTAAGCCGGTCGTCTGGCTGGAGGACTCGAAGCGCGGCGACGGCCAACGGCACGGACCCGACGGCCGGCTGTATGCCAACGCCGGCAACCAACTCCTGGCCTGGGACGCCGAAGGGAAGGCCACGGTGGTGGCCGACGGGTTCCGGGGGAACGATCTCGTCGTCAACCACGCCGGCGGCGTCTACCTGACCGACCCGTTCACCAAGCCGGGGAACTCGGCCGTCTGGTACGTCTCGCCGAAGGGCGAGAAGCGGGTCGTTGACACCGGCCTTGGGTTCGCCAACGGCATCACCCTGTCGCCCGACCAGTCGCTCTTGTACGTCGACGACATGCGGTCGCACTGGGTCTACAGCTACCAGATTCAGGCCGACGGGTCGCTGGCCTACAAGCAGAAGTTCTTCCACCTGCACGTCCCGGACACGGCCGACGACTCCGGGGCCGACGGGCTGCGAACCGACCGCGACGGCCGGCTGTGGGTGGCGACCCGGATGGGACTACAGGTGTGCGACCAGGCCGGGCGGGTGAATTGCATCATCCCGACGCCGAACCGGACCGTCTCGAATCTGACGTTCGGCGGGCCGGACTTCGACGTGGTCTATGCGACCTGTGGCGACAAGGTCTTCAAGCGGAAGGTGCGGGTGAAGGGGGCGAACCACTTCGAGCCCCCGATCAAGCCGAAGGCCCCGCAGTTGTGACTGCCGGGAGGGCGAGGCTCCCGCCGAGCCGGGCCCGGCTCGGCGGGAGCCTCGCCCTCCCGTGCCGTCGGTCAGTCCTTGTCCTCCTGCATTTTGTGGACCTGCCGGTCCGGGGCGACCCCGCCGTAGGGCGTACCGGCCGTCGTGTCCACATCGGCGTCGTCCCGGGCCCACTGCTTGGCCTCGGTCCCGGACGGCTTGCGGGTCCCGTCCTCGAACGCCGCCTCGGCATCCTGCTTGGCTTGGTTGGCGGTGCCCCGCTGTTGGTGGCCGGTCGCGGCCGGCATGCTCCCGCCGGTCGGGGAGACGGCGTTGGTGCCGCCGCTCGGGCCGCCGACGTTGACCTGCGGGGTTGCCCCATGAGCCTGGGTGCCGCCGACCAACCGCTCGGCAGTCTCATCCTGGGGTCGGGTAGGCATGATGTCTCTCGGGTTGTGGACCGGGCGAGATGAGGTGATAAACGGGCAAACGGTGTGCCGGGTGACGGCCGGCAGACGATCGGTTAGAGTGGGGGTATTACCGCCCGGAGGACGACTGATGGCGAACCTGGACGAGACCGGCACCCCGCCCGGCGACGGCCGGAACGGCGAGCCGCACGACACCCCGCCGGCGGCCGACGGGCCGTCGCGGCTTCAGGAACTGGAGCGGGAGAACGCCCGGCTGCGGACCGAGTTGGCCGAACTCAAGACCAAGCACCAAGTCTATTTGGACATCCTCGCGGACATCAGCCGCGACGAGCTACCGGCGACCGAGGAGGAGTTCCTTCGGGGGATCGAGGGCCCCAGCATTTCCGACATCATTCGGGAGTTCGAGCAGGAACACGGCTTGGGGGGAAAGCCGTGAACCCGAACCCGGGATTCGGGCTCGTCCTCTCGGACGGCGTGCGGTCGGCTGTCAACGCACTGCTCGCCCGCGCTGCCGGCTCCACGACCTATGCCAGGCTGGCGGCGGCCCTGCAAGCGGTCGAGCGGGAGCTACGGAATGACCCGAGGCCCTGGGGCGATCCCGTCAAGCGTTTCCGGGGCCTCCAAGCGACCCTGTACCACCGCCTCTACGACGAACTTTACGTCCAGTACACCGTCCACGACGGCCGGCCGCTGGTCTGGTGGACGATGCTCAGGCCGGTCTTGGGGCATCCGTTGACACGGGGCTAGCGGATCAGCCCGCCGGGCGGCGGGTCCTTCCGCAGCTCCTCCCACTCCCGCCGGACCTCCCGCAGACCGACCGCACACACCTCGAACTGGTCGCTCAGCCGGCGGAACAGACCGGCCTCGGCCCGGTGGTCCTCCTCGTCCAGCACGCTCGTCAGCAAGTAGCCCCGCTTCCCCTGGATGGTGTAATCGACCACGTCGTCCCGCCGCCGGCCGGCGCGGTTCAGGGTTTCCGGGTAAACCCCGGTCCAGAACAGGGCGAAGTCGCCGATGTGGCGGAAGTACTCCCGCCGGGTCCGGCCGGCCGGCAGCCCCCCGGCCTCGGCCGCCATCGCCGCCAGTTCCGTGAGCGGCCGGCCCCCCTGCCCCCGCAGCCGGTAAACGGCGTCGGTGTGGACGAACCGGCTCAGCAGGCCGGACACGTAGTCCACGAGCGGCGGGTCGGCGACCCCGAGGTGCGACAGGAAGGCATGCTCGGTCAGCCCCGCGAAGAGCCGGCGGAGCGGGTGTTCGGCGGGCGGTTCCCACATGACGTGCTCCTCTCGGGCGGCCCGGACGGGGTCGCGGGGCGGGAGAGGGCCGCCCCACCAGGTATTGTGGCCGACGCCGTGTAGGAAATCAACCCGCCGGCGTCTAGACGTCTTGGCGAATTTTTCCGAACTTTGCTTCCGAGGCCCATTGGTCAGGTGAAGATGTCGCTCGTGCAGTCGCCGCCGGGGTAGCGGACCTCGTGGGCCCGGCTGGGCCCGTCGGGCTCCTTCCCGAAGTCGACGAAGAACCGCTCGTTCAGGGCCAGCCCGCCCTTGTCGGTATCGCAGTCCAGTTGGAGCATCCAGGAACCCCGCTTGGCCAGCCCGGGGTGGAACTGGTTGTCCCACTTCCCGAGTAGCGAGTTGGTGACGTACAGCCGCTTGCCGTCGAGCGACAGTTGCAGCATCTGCGGCCCGCCCAGCAGCTTCTCGCCGTGCAACTCGCGGGCCTTGCCGATCACCCCGCCGAGGAAGAGCTGGCCGACCAGTCTCGGGTTCTTCGGGTCGGTGATGGCGTACTGCCGCACGTCTCCGTGGAGCCAGTTGGAGAAGTACAGGAACCGGTCGTCCATCGACACGAGAATGTCGGTGATGAGGCCGGGCACGTCCTGCCCGCCGGCCTTCACCGGCTCGACCTGGACGACCTTCCCGACCACGGTGCCGCGGACGTCCTCGCCGGAGACGGCCCGGACGTGCCAGATCGCGCTGCCCAGGGCCGCCCCGGTGAACCCGTGTGGGCTGTCCGGGTCGTGCAGGAATCGGACCTCCAGCGGGATGTCGCCGCCGTCCTTCAACTCGACCGAGTGCATGACCCGCCGGTCCTTCCAGTCCCAGACGTGGAGCCGCTTGCCGTACTTCCCGGCGGCCACGTCGTTCGGGTCGAACCCCTTCCGGTAGGTGTTCGGGGCGGCCCACTCGCTCGAGACCATGACGTTGTGCCGGGGCTGGTACCAGAAGTCGTAGTTGAACCGCATCCCGTCGGCGTTCTTCTCCCACCGCCCTTTGATGTCGAACTTGTCGTCGAGCAGGAGGAACCCGCCCGGGGCGTCGCCGTTCGCGTCGCCGAGCATCGACAGCATGATCTCGCCGCTCGGGAGGCAGTGGACCGTGTGCGGGGCCGTGAACCCGGCCGCCTTCACCTGCTCCGGGTTGATGACCTTGTGCAGCTTCAGGTTCAGCGGGTCTTTCGCGTCAACGACGTGGATGCGGCTCGACCCGAGCCCGGGGACGATCAGGTAGCGGCGGTCGCCCGGCCGGCCGTGACACGACGAGCAGATGTTCCAGCCGAAGTGGTGCAGTTCGTCCCCGACTTCGGGCATCGAGAGGCGGTGGACCACCTTCGAGTACGTCTTCGAGGCCGGGTCGGCGTCCACCACGGCCAGGTAGTCGGGCTTGTTCACCCCGGTCTCGGCGTAGGTGCAGACCACGAACAGGTGCTTCTCCCGCGGCCCCTTCATCGCCTCCTTCGGGGAGGCGAACCCGGGCGTCTCGTCGGCCCGGCCGTGCGGGAGCAAGGCCCCCGAACCGATCACCGCACCGGCCTGCAAGAACTGGCGGCGGTCCATGTATGGTCCTCCACGGGATGGCGACACGTCCAGGAATACCACGGGGCTTGACCCGGCCCTACTACAATTCGCCGACCCGAACCGAAAGGAACGGCCATGAGCCGCTTCTCGCAGTTGCTCCTCGCCGGCGACACGCCGGAGCAGACTCCGGGGGCTGACGCCCCCGGCTCGCCGACGCCGGCCGACGACGCGGAAGTCCTGGACGCCTTCTCGAACGCCGTGGTGGCGGTGGCCGACAAGCTCCGCCCGGCCGTCGTCAACCTCCGGGTCGGCCGCGGGCCGCGGGCCGGCGGCGGGTCCGGCGTACTGTTCACCCCGGACGGCTTCCTCCTGACCAACCACCACGTCGTCCAGGGCCACGACACCACCCGCGTGCGGCTGGCCGACGGGACCGAGCTGACCGGCCGGGTGGTCGGGAACGACCCGTGGACCGACCTGGCCGTCGTCCGGGTGGACGCCTCGTCACTCCCCTATGCGACGTTGGGCGACTCGGCACGTCTCAAGGTCGGCCAACTCGCCGTGGCCATCGGCAGCCCGCTCGGGTTCGAGTCGACCGTCACCGCCGGGGTGATCTCGGCCCTCGGGCGGACGCTGCGGAGCGTCAGCGGCCACCTGGTCGACAACGTCATCCAGACGGACGCGGCCCTCAACCCCGGCAACAGCGGCGGGCCGCTGGTGGACAGCCGCGGGCGGGTGGTCGGCATCAACACGGCCGTCATCCAGCCGGCCCAGGGGATTTGCTTCGCCGTCCCGGTGAACACCGCCAAGACCATCCTGCCGCAGCTCCTCAAGCACGGCCGGGTGGTCCGCGGCTACCTCGGGCTGCACGCCCGGCAGGTGCCGGTCGCCCCCGACCTGCGGAACCGGTACGGCCTGTCCGGCCAAACCGGGGTGGAAATCCTCATGCTGGAAGAGGACGGCCCGGCCATGAACGCCGGGCTGTGGATCGAGGACGTGGTCGTCGCCTTCGCCGGCGAACCCGTGGGGAGCGTGGACGACCTGCACCGGCTGCTCACCCGCCACCCGGTCGGCATCCCCGCCCCGGTGGTCGTCCTCCGGGAGGGCCGGCGGGTCGAGCGGGCCGTCACGCCCGGCCCTTACCCGGAGCCGGTGGGGCGGTAAGTGCTACCCCCCCCGTATTTTTGCACACCACCGGCCCGTCGGCGAAACCGGCGGGCCGGCAAGGACTTGAGAGAAAACTGACGCGGCTCGGCCACGAACAGGCGGTCACGGTCGGGCTCGGATTTCACCCCAACTCGATTTCCAACCAGCACTTCCGGCTTGGGCCCACCGATCCCGTATACCGCCACGGTCCCCCATCCCGATCCGCACCCGACGGGTCACAACCGCCCTGCCGTCTATACTGTACAAAATAACATAACTTATCCCGCTTGTCAACCGGGCCGGCTCCGGTTTTCGGACCGCCCGTTCCGGACCTCCAGCCGGATGCGGGGGCGGGCTGGGACTAGGAGCCGAAAAAATTTCGGAAATTCGTCTCGACAGGATGGCCGGCGAACGTATGATGCTGTGACGGCGGGTGGGTACCCGCCGCTCAGGAGATGACGAATCGCAGTGCAGCCTCTCGCTTCGACCCGTCTTGGTCTTCCTGCTCTGAGAGTTCTCCTCACGGCTCCCAAGATCGTGAAGCAGCGTCGCCGCAGTGGCCCGGGTTCCCCGGCAAACGTCCGTCGAGCGGTCCCCCAGGTTGGGATGGGCCCCGCCGCCGGATCCGTGGGGCCCGACCGCCCTTCGTCCGCCCCTGTTCAGTCCGCGGGGCCGGGTCCCCGGCCCGCGGGGTCCGTTTCCGGGCCGTGAGGCCCAGCACAGGTTGATCATGAAGAAACTGTACGTCGGCAACATTTCGTTCCAGACCACCAGCGACGAGTTGATGCAGGTGTTCGGCCAGTACGGCACCGTCACCAGCGCCCAGGTCGTGACCGACCGGGAGACCGGCCGGAGCCGCGGGTTCGCGTTCGTCGAGATGTCGGACGGGGCGGACGAGGCCATCGCCGCCATGAACGGCGCCCTCGTCGGCGGCCGGACCCTGACCGTCAACGAGGCCAAGCCGCGGGAAGACCGGGGCGGTGGCGGTGGCGGCGGCCGCGGCGGGTACGGCGGTGGTGGCGGCGGCCGCGGCGGGTAC